>CAXNIF010000212.1:0-4151 GCA_964202345.1 Cypionkella sp. | reverse complement strand
GATCCAGCGCGAAGGGTTGGATGATCATATCATCGTCGTCACGCGCTGGTATGGTGGTGTGCATTTGGGGGGCGACCGATTTGCCCATATTGTCACCTGCGTGCGCGCCTATCTTGCGGCGCGGCGGATCCTGCCCAGATGACGCCGATAGATGATCGGGGCAAGGATATGATCATAGACCGCCCCCATCATCTTGTGAACCCACGGCAAGCGCGCGATTTTCGCCAGCCACGCCAAGCGCGGCAGCTCTGCCCAAATGGCGATGAACGCATCAATCCCCGCAATCAACTGGCCGTTTTGCAGCACATGCAAACGGCGCGCGGCGGTGTCTGGATCCAGCCCAAACCGATCGGCGGTGCTAAGGGGGCAAAACTGCATATCCGCCCCTATGCGCGCCGCCTCGCGGGCATAGCTGTCCATCTCGCGCGCGCAGATGCCGCAGGTGTCATTGTATAGGATTTGGATGTTGGGTGTCTGTGCCATGCTGCGCAGATAGGGCGGCGCTTGGGCTTGTCAATTCGTGCCAACTCTGCTCTCACAGGAGCGGATATATTTTTTACGTTTTTGCGGTAACTCTGTTGCCAAACAGGCAAGTTTTGCGATTTTTTGCCCTATTGTGATAGCATTGATATGACGTCGAACAGCGATCAAATAACATTACACAATGCCTATATTCTGGCAGGCCCGCACACGCTGGTGGATCTTCCGCGGGAGGAGAGATTTTCCGAGGCCGCTGGAAACAATCTGCTGCGGCGCATTGGTATTCGCTGCGCCGATGGCACGATCCCCGACTATGGGGCAGATGTTTTTCGTCACCGCTGGCCAACGCCCATTGAACTTAGCGCCTTAGAGGATAAGGTTGACCTCTTGGCAGGTCGGTTTTTTTATGGCGGGCTTATCGGCCCCCAGTTTGGCCATGTATTGACCCAATCTTTGGGGCGGCTTTGGGCGGTGGAAAAGGATATCCCCATCATATACCTATCCACGCATCAGGGATTTTCGGCTTTGCCGAATTACTTTTTGAAATTGCTGGAAATTTTGGGCGTTCAAAATCCCGTTTTCTTGCAGCATCAGCCCTGCCACGTGGCGCAGTTGATCTTGGCCAAGGATCATTGCAACCTAGAGCGCAGACCGCCGATATCGCCGCTGTTTCACAGATGGCTGGCCCAGCGGCGGCCAAAAGTCGATGTTCAGGACGATCTTTCAATTTATGTGTCGCGCGCGGACCTTGGGCTGACGCAGGGGCAATATTTGCAAGAATCTGCGCTGGAACATGCGCTGCGCGATCAAGGTTATCAGGTGATTTATCCTGAAACCTTGCCCATCCAAGACCAAGTTGATCTGTATCTGCGGGCCAAAAGGCTGATTTTTGCCGATGGCTCGGCGGTTCATTTATGGTCATTGTTTGCGCGTGCGGATCAAATGGCGGCGATGATATGTCGCCGCGCTATTCACCCAAGAATGGCGCGATGGTTTCGCTATGTGCCAAACGCTAAGTTGCAGTTTTTGGACCATCGCCTGGCCGAGTTTGAAGGAAAGCTGCATAGCTTGAACCAAGTGCGCGGCGGCAATAAAAGCGTGGCCTTGCTGGATATGGGCAAAATCTGGGATGATTTGGCCGAGAATGGGTTTCATAGCGCGCGGCAAAGCTATTTCCCACGCGCGCCAGAGATTGCCCTTTGGCTTGCGCAAATCGCCAAGGGCGCGGATGCACTTGGCTGCCTGCCGTTCGAGTTGGATGCACAAAGCCGCGCGCTGTTGGCGTCTCGGCTTCACCTGATCGGCTTGGTCTAAGCCGATGTTGACAGAAGCCGCCCCCGCAGGTTTGGGGGCGGCCTTTCGTTTAGGTGTTTTTGGTCAGGTTAACCAGCCAAGCCACGATACCAAGCGCCACCAAAGTCTCGAAGATGGGCAAAAGCGGGGCGACTTGCGGTGCAATGCCAGACAGCAGCAAGAACAAGAACAGCAACGTGCCGCCTGCGCCCACTTGGTGCAGCCAGAAATGCGCGCGGGCCAGCCCGTTATCTGCCAGCGCGGGAATCAGCCGATAGGCCAGCCCGAACAGCGTCATCAAGGTAAAGCCCAACAGGTTGATATGGGCGTGAACCCCCTTAAGCGCAAAATCGCCGCTGGCCCCCATATAGATTCCAAAGCCCACGCCGATCAGCAGATATGCCGCGCCAATTATCAAAAAATTCCGTGAAATATTCATAATGTCCCTCAAATATGTGCGGCGGTTTGCCGCGGGGGGAGGGTAGCAGATTTTGTGAGAGGTGGGGAAGGGGGGATGTGTGGGTTAGAGAAACTCACGCACCCAAGGTGCGGTAAAATCGGATATGCCAACCCCCGCCAATATGCGCGTGAGTAAATCTTGGCTCACAGGGTCTTTCAAGACAAACTCGCCATTTTCGATACAGGCGACGACCTTTGATGCACTGCGCTTTTGAATTTCCCGATACAGAACATAGCTATCTTTGGTGATAAACGAATGTTCGCCGGCCAAGATTTCGCAGGCGGGGTCATGAAAACGACCAGCCTTCTTTGAGGTGATCGGGATCAGCAATCGAAAGTCGGGGTGCGCGCGTGGACCGCTCGCCACGACATGCAAGTGGAGAAACTCCGCCGGGCCAGATGGCACGAGAAAAGTCGTTCCTTGCGCCAACATCCCTTACAGCGCGCGATCAAGCGCTTCTGCTGTGCGCCGATAGTGCAGAATAGCTTCGCCAAGCATATTTGCATCTTGTTTTTGCAAGAATTTGAACACGCGATCATGTGGAATTGGCTCGGATGAGCCATGCGGATTTTCCCATTCGGGGCAATTCTCATGCGTCCAATCCCGCAGTTTGAACTGCGAATAGTCCGCAAAACGTTCCCAAAGGTATTCCAAAACCCCTAAATCAGCACGTGACAATGTATCGAGGTCAGCAAAATTGATACCTTGAGCGACCAAAACATCGTTCCCGTTGCGTCCCGCAATATATGTGTCCCATTCATCGCCTTGGGTTAGCCCATTGATTTGGTTCAACGAAATAGACGCGACGGGGCCATGATCCATCGACACTAGGCGATCATAGAACATGGGTGCATCATAGCGCGCCATTGACTCGCGTTCTGCTAAATACAGGAGTTTGGCAAGCTTAAGCACATTTATGCGCCCGCCTGCCTTTAATGCGAAAAAGGCGGCGACCTGCCCTGCTTTCCGTTCTTGATAGCCAAACATGTTTTTTACCTTAGAACCCGTGACATAATCATATAGTGCGGATTTGTGAATTAATCACTACTTGGCAAGAAATTTGGTAGAGTGTTGCAAAAATAGGCGAAGCGTCAGCCCTCACCCCAACCGCCCCCACAAATCATAATCTCCCGCTTCGTCCACTGTGACGGAAACGATATCCCCCGCCTTCAGCCCTTCAAAGCCTTCGTCGATAAACAGGTTGCCGTCGATTTCGGGGGCGTCCGCTTTGGTGCGGCAGGTGGCACCGCCCGCGTCCACCTCGTCCACGATCACATCCAGACGCTTGCCCACTTTGGCGGCGAGTTTGGCGGCGGAAATTTCGCCTGCTTTTTGCATAAAGCGGTCATAACGGTCTTGTTTGACATCGCCTGGCACGTGGTCTGGCAGGGCGTTCGACCGCGCGCCTTTGACGTTTTCGTATTGGAACGCACCCACGCGATCAAGTTGCGCCGCGTCCAGCCAATCCAGCAGGGTTTGGAATTCCTCTTCGGTCTCGCCCGGATAGCCCACGATAAAGGTGCTGCGCAGGGTGATGTCGGGGCAGACGTTGCGCCACGCGGCAATCTCGTCCAGCGTTTTGGCGGCGGCGGCAGGGCGGGCCATGCGGCGCAGAACCTCGGGGTGCGCGTGTTGAAAGGGGATGTCGAGATAGGGCAAAATCAACCCCTCGGCCATCAGCGGGATCAGATCGCGCACATGGGGGTAGGGATAGACATAGTGCAGCCGCACCCATGCACCAAGCGACCCCAGATCGCGGGCAAGGTCGGTGATATGGGCGCGGTGGCCCTTATCGGTGGCGTGCTTTAGGTCAAGCCCATAGGCAGAGGTATCTTGGCTGATGACCAGCAATTCGCGCACGCCCGCCTGCACCAAACGCTCCGCCTCGCGGATCACCGCATGGGCGGGGCGGCTTTGC
>CAXNIF010000211.1:0-4159 GCA_964202345.1 Cypionkella sp. | reverse complement strand
GAAACGCCCACGCCGTGCAAACCGCCCGAGACTTTGTACGCATTGCCTGAATCGTCGGTATTGTTAAACTTACCCCCCGCATGAAGCTGGGTCATGATCACTTCGGCGGCGGATACGCCCTCTTCGGCATGAATTCCCACGGGAATGCCGCGCCCATTGTCGCGCACCGATACGCTGCTGTCGGCATGGATAATGACTGTAACTGCCGTGGCATGTCCCGCCAAGGCCTCATCAATGCCATTGTCCACCACCTCATAGACCATGTGATGCAGGCCCGACCCATCATCGGTATCGCCAATATACATGCCAGGGCGCTTGCGGACGGCCTCTAACCCCTTAAGAACCTTGATAGAATCAGCGCCATAGGCTTCGGTATGTTTGGCGTTTTCGGCCATAGAAAGTAACCCCTTGAAAGACACGCAATTTATAGCGGTTTAGGCAAGGATTGTCACGCCCATGACACAATATTTAGCTGTCACAGAAAGGGAATAACCGCGCCCACCAAAATCAGCAAAGCGCCCGATCCGATATTCATCCGTTGCAGCGCCTCTGGGCTGGATAACAGGGCGCGTGCGCGGTCTAGAAACAGGGCCAAAGCCAGATTCCCCGCCAAAGTTACCCCGGCCGAAATACTGATAATCACCGCAATATCCAGCGTTGTTAGCGCGTCCAAAGTGAAAAATCCCGGCAGGGCCCCCATGTAGAACAAGATAGCCTTCGGATTGCCCACCACCGCGGCAACGCCGACGGAAAAGCCCGCCCAAAGCCCCGGCTTGGTCATGCGATTGTCGCCTGTCAGGCTGCCTGCAGGCGCGCGCAGCAACATGATTCCCATAACAATAAACACCAAGGCCGCAACCCAGCGCAGCAGGCCCAAAACATCCCCATAAACCGAATGTATCCAAGACAGGCCCAAAATCGCCGCGAGGGGCCAGAGCAAATCGCCCAGCGCCACCCCCACCGCCAAGGGCCACGCGCCCGCGAAACCGCCCGACAATGCGCGCGCGGTAAGCGCCACCCAAACGGGCCCCGGCACAGCCCATAGCCCTACCATTCCCAACGCATAAAGGCCCAATTCGTAAAGTGTTGCGTTCATCATTATCCATCCTGACCTGCGCGGCGCGCAAAACATGGTTGATGCAGCTATAGGCCCTTGCCTAGATCGCCACAACCCCGGCCTCTTGCACCGCAAACCCCTGTCCCCGCGCACCCAACGCGTCAAAAAGGCTGGCCTCTGTGCCTGTCATCAAAGCCTGCGCGCCCAAGGTGCAAATCTCGTCATAAAGGGCAGCGCGGCGGGCGGGATCCAAATGGGCGGCCACCTCGTCCAACAGCAAAATCGGCGCGCGCCCCAAATCCTGCGACAGCGCACGCGCATTTGCCAAAATGATGCTAATCAGCAGGGCTTTTTGCTCTCCGGTCGAGCATTGCGCGGCCGGCACAGATTTGGCGGCGTAAACCCCGACTAAATCGGTGCGATGCGGCCCAACCAGGGTGCGCCCCGCCGCCATATCGCGCCTGCGCCCATCGGAAAGTGCCGCGCCAAGGTCTTCAGCGTCTTCGCCCATCAATTCCAAATGGGCAAAGGGGAAAACGCCGCCTTGGCTTTGCGCGGCCAAAATGCGGGCCAAAGCCATGGCTCGATTGCTGCGAATCTTCGCCCCGGCATGGGCCATCTGCATCTCAAGCGCGGCATACCAATGCGCGTCTTGCACCTGATCTTTCAACAATCGGTTGCGCTCGCGCATCGCTTTTTCATAGGCAAGGACGGCATCGGCGTGATCGGGCAAAAAGGACAAGGTCATGCGATCCAAAAATCGCCGCCGCGCATCGGCCCCGTCCAGCCAAAGCCGATCCATCGCTGGCACCAGCCACAGCACACGCAAGACCCTACCCAGCGCCGTTTGCGGGGCCAATTTGCCATCAAGGCGCAGGTGGCGCGGCTCGCCTGCCTCGGCCCAAGTTTCGATCTGATGATTTGCCGCCAGCCCCGCAATTTCGGCGCTGATCTTCCACCCCGCCCCGCTGGGCTTATGGGCAAGTTCATCGCCCCCCGCGCGCCGCAACCCGCGTCCGGGTGACAACAAAGAAACCGCCTCTAGGATATTGGTTTTGCCCGCCCCATTTGGCCCAAAAATCGCCACAGGCCGTCCGTCAAAAACCAAATGGGCGCTGCCATGGCTGCGAAACTGCGTTAGCTGCAAGGCCTGAATCGCGAGCCCGCCCACGCGGTTTCCTTTCATAATTGCCGCATTGGCTCCAATCGGTTAGCGCATCATAGCCAGTGGCCGAAGTTAAACCCGCATGGGCATCACAACATAGATGGCCGAGGTGTCATTACCCTCGCGCATCAAAGTTGGATCGCCCGATGAGTTGAACATAAAAACAGCATTTTCACGGTCAACTTGGCTGGCAATTTCCAAAAGATATTTGGCGTTAAAGCCAATTTCCAGATGCTCATCACCATAGGCCACGGCCAATTCTTCTTCGGCAGCGCCCGAATCGGGGGCATTGACAGACAGCACCAAGCGATCTTCATCAAGCGACAATTTCACCGCGCGCGAGCGTTCCGACGATACTGTCGCCACGCGGTCAACAGCGCGGGCAAATTCGGCCGCGTCCACTTCCAGCCGCTTTGTGTTTCCCGTGGGAATCACGCGGGTGTAATCGGGGAAGGTGCCGTCAATCACTTTGGATGTCAGGGTGATTTCTGGCGTGGCAAAGCGCACTTTGGTTTCCGATACGGAAACGGCGATGCTGGCCTCGTCATTATCCAGCAGCTTTTTCAATTCATTCACTGTTTTGCGCGGCACGATCACGCCCGGCATATCCGCCGCGCCTTGGGGCAAATCCGCATCAATGCGCGCCAAGCGATGCCCATCGGTGGCCACGCAGCGCAGTTTTTGGCCGCCCTCGCCCGCCGCCACATGCATATAGACGCCGTTCAAATAATAGCGGGTTTCTTCCGTCGAAATGGCGAATTTTGCCTTATCAAACAGGCGGCGCAGCACGGGGGCTGGGGCGGCAAAATTGGTGGTATATTCGCTAGTGGCCATGACGGGGAAATCTTCGCGCGGCAAGGTGGCCAGACTAAAGGTGCTGCGCCCAGCCGCGATGGTCAACCGCCCCGAAGCTGCGTCATCCACCAATGACACAAGCGCCCCATCGGGCAGTTTGCGGACAATTTCATGCAGCATAACGGCAGATACAGTTGTGGCCCCCGCCCGTTCGACCATAGCGGCGGCACGATCTTGCACTTCGATATCCAAATCTGTGGCGCGGAAGGTCACGCTATTGCCTTCTGCCTCGATCAAAACATTGGCCAAAATCGGAATAGTATTGCGCCGTTCAACAACCGATTGCGCCTGCGCCAAGGCCTTTAGCAACGTGGCGCGTTCAATGCTCAGCTTCATCTATCCATCCCTTTGCACAAATCCCAAAGCGCGGCAAAACCCACCAGCGTCGGGGAGGCCAAACTTAGCCGTTTTCTGCCCTATCGCAAGACAAAAGGCTAGCCCCCAGACAAAGCTTGATGGCCGGGCAAAGCTTGATGCCAAGACTACCCTTGTAAGGCGCGGCGCAGGCGCAGCAAATCATCTGACAACTGGCTATCGGTGGACATCAGGTCTTCAATCTTGCGCACGCCGTGCATGATGGTGGTGTGATCGCGCCCGCCAAAACGGCGGCCAATTTCAGGGAGGCTGCGCGGGGTAAGTTGTTTGGCCAAATACATGGCCACTTGGCGCGGACGGGCGATAGCGCGCAGACGCTTTGGCCCGATCATGTCGGACAGCCGAATATTGTAATGCTCGGCCACCTTGCGCTGAATTTCCTCAATCGTCAGTTTGCGATCAGAGGCGCGCAAAATATCTGAAAGGCAATCTTGCACCAATTCCAAATTAATCTCGCGCCCGACCAGCGAAGCAAAGGCGAAAAGCCGTGTCAACGCACCCTCTAGAACGCGCACATTCGAGGTAATGCGATGGGCCAAAAATTCCAATACGCCAGCATGCAGCACAAGGCCTTTGTACTGCTGGGCGTAATATTCGGCCTTGGTTTGCAAGATACCCAATCGCAATTCGTAATCGGTGGGATGAAGATCAACGACCAAGCCGCATTGCATGCGGCTTTTGATCCGGTCTTCTAGATCTTTAATCTC
>CAXNIF010000210.1:0-4181 GCA_964202345.1 Cypionkella sp. | reverse complement strand
GATACGGTTGCCCGAAGACCGCTTATATGGCGCGCCTGGCCACTCGTTAAAGGGGATCAAATTCACTTTGGCCGGAATACCGCGCAGAAGTTCCACCAAGCGGTGCGCGTCTTCTTTGCTGTCATTCACGTCTTGCAACATCACATATTCAAAGGTGATACGTTCCGAATTGGACAGGCCCGGATAGGCGCGCAGCGTGTTCAACAGCGTTTCAATGTTCCATTTTTTATTGATAGGCACCAATTGATCGCGCACAGCATCGGTGGTGGCATGAAAAGACACGGCCAGCAAACATCCGATTTCCGTGGCCGTGCGCGCAATTTCGGGAACCACACCGCTGGTGGATAGGGTGATGCGCCGACGACCAAGAGCAATGCCTTCATTGTCCATGACAACGCGCATGGCATCGCGCACATTATCGAAATTGTACAAAGGCTCGCCCATGCCCATCAAGACGATATTGCTAATCAGCCGCGATTCCACGCGCGGCGCACCTGGGATAGGCCACTCGCCCAGATCATCACGCGCCACCATCACCTGCCCGACGATTTCCGCCGCCGTTAAGTTGCGCACCAATTTTTGTGTGCCCGTGTGACAAAAAGAACAGGTCAAGGTGCAGCCCACTTGCGAGGAAATGCACAAGGTGCCGCGATCGGTTTCGGGGATGTAAACAACCTCGACTTCGTGGCCACCCTCAATGCGCAGCAGATATTTGCGCGTGCCATCGGCAGATACTTGCTTGGTAACAATGTGCGGCACATCCAAGGAAAAATTGGCCGAAAGCAAAGACCGATAATCTTTTGCCAAATTGGTCATCGCGTCAAAATCGCGCACCCCCCAATGATAAACCCATTGCCAAACCTGACCCACCCGCATTTTCGCCTGTTTTTCGGGTGTGCCTGCGGCAATCAGCGCCTCTTTCATCTGATCGCGCGTCATGCCTACCAAATTGGGCAGGCCCACCGCCAATTTACGCGGGATGGTCAGCACGTCTTGCGTGATGGGCGCGCTCATGGTTACGAGGCGCAGCGCTTTGCCGCTTCGTCGACAGCAGCAGAGAATCCAAGCAAGCTAAAGGTATCATCGGTTTGGGTTCCACGTCCAGAACGGCCCGTGAGCTTTGCCGTTTTCCCCGCCTTTAGCGCGGCCATGATCGCGGCATCTTCTTCGGGCGTGCCCGGCCAAGCCCATTCACCATCTGTGAACAATTCGAACGTATCGCTGCCCACTTCTAGCGTCACCGTAGAGCCGCCAGCAAAAGGGTAGCCCCCCGAAAAGGACAGCTCGCCCTGTGCGCCGCCGACGCGATAGGTCACAAAGAGCAGTATCTCGCCGCGCCGCACCGAAACGGGCGCGCCATCTTTCGAGTTGACGCTTTCCTTTGGCGGTGAGACGCCCCAACATTCTTTGGGCTCCCCATCGACAAATACGCTCCAATCGGTGGTATTGGCCACGACATTGGTCGATTCCTGCGCAAAACTGGGGTTTAATCCCAGCGCCACGATCGCGGCCCCCAATACGGCTGCCGATTGCACCATTTTGCCCATCATAACCCCCCAATCTTTCCCTATTGTGCCCGTAGCGCAAAGATCACTGGCATTTTTGTCATTGCCTATTCGATCTGCGCGTTTCAATCTTGAAAAAAGGTTTAGCGCCAAATGTCCTTGTGGAAAAGCCCTTGCAGCCACATTGCGGCAGTTTTTCGCGCAAAGAGGGTAACATGAGTAAAGCAATTGAGATGGTCGAACTGTGGCGTGGCGGTTTATTGGAAAGCACCCATCGCGGCCATGTGGTGATTGCCCATGCCAGCGGCGATCTGGTGAAGGTTTGGGGCGATCCAGAACGGGTGATTTTTCCACGGTCTTCGGCAAAAATGTTTCAAGCTTTGCCCTTGGTGGAAACAGGTGCCGCAGATGCGGCGGGGTTGACATCCGCGCATTTGGCGCTTGCCTGCGCCAGTCACGAAGGGGCCGCGCTGCATATCGATATGGCGCGCAGTTGGCTGCAAAATTTGGGCCTGTCCGAAGGCGATTTGCGCTGCGGCGCGCATATGCCCTATGATCGCGACCAGCGCGACCATTTGATCAAGACAGATCAATCGCCCTGTCAGTTTCACAACAATTGTTCGGGCAAGCACGCCGGATTTTTGACTGCCACGCGCCACATGGGGGCGGATGCCGAATACAATCAAATTGACCATCCGCTGCAAATCGCTATCCGAGCGGCCTTTGAGGATGCCACTGACCAAGCGGTGGCCGGGTGGGGCATTGATGGCTGCTCTGCCCCAAATTTCGCCACAACGATGGCGGCTTTTGCGCGGGGGGCGGCGCAATTTGCCGCAGCCGCCCATGCGGGGGCCGATTCGGGTGACGCGCGGGCGCGTGCCATGGCTCGCCTGACCCGCGCTATGGCGCAAAACCCCTTGCTGGTGGCGGGTGAGGGGCGGGCGTGCAGCGAATTGATGCAGGCCATGGGGGGGCGCGTGGCCATCAAAACGGGGGCAGAGGCGGTCTATGTTGGCATCATTCCCGATATGCAATTGGGAATCGCGGTAAAGATAGAGGACGGCAATACCCGCGCTAGCGAGGCGGCGATGGTTGCGCTTTTGGTGCGCCTAGGCGTGCTGGACGGCGCAAATCCTGCGGCGCAAAAACGTCTGCCCGCCGCGCAAATCAATTGGCGCGGGCTGCGCACGGGCGAATTGCGGCTGGCGCAAGAGTTTTCTTGAAATCTGGGGGCGAATGGCTAGGCTGAGAGGATGAACATGCAGCCGCCCATTCCCTTTGCGCCCCCCACGGCCCCCCAGCAGGTGACGTTTGATCGCGCAGAGTTGAACGCCATTTTGCGTCTTTATGGCCAAATGGTCGCCTTGGGTGAATGGCGCGACTATGGCATTTCCAATCTTGCCGAAGTGGCGGTGTTTTGCGTCTTTCGCCGCACAGCGGAAAATCCACTGTATCGCATTGAAAAACGGCCCAAACTGCGCGCCAAGCAGGGCATGTATTCTATCGTTGGGATGGATGGGCAGATTTTGCGGCGCGGGCATGAATTGCCTTTGGTCTTGCGCGTGCTAGAGGCCAAATTGATCCGCCCTGTGGATTAAAGGCAATCATAACCTGGCGCGGCGAATAATCTCTCCTTGGCCAGCCAGCGCAATGCGCTGGGCGCAGTCTGTGATGTTTTCATACGTCACACTCATGCTATGGCCGTTTGCATGGATCAACCGCTGCGGGTCAACCACCAAGGCGACATGGCCGCGCCAAAACAGCAAATCACCGCGCTGCAAGGCGGCGTTATCGGGCAGTTGCGCCCCAAGGCTTTGTTGTAAATCGCTGTCGGCGGGGGCGGCAATGCCGCAAGCCAAAAGCGCGCCTTGCACCAAACCCGAACAATCAATCCCCGCCGCCGAATTGCCGCCCCATAGATAGGGCACCCCCAGAAAGATTTCGGCCACAGACACAGGGTCGGCAAAGGCGTTGGCGCGCGCGCGCAAATGCGGCAAAGGAATATAGCCCTGATCGGTGCGCGCAAACCCATTTTCCTGGCCATCCACTGCCAACTGCGCCCCAAAGGGCAACTGGTGCCGCGGCGGCGCGCGCAAGTCAGCCCTAGGATAAAGATGCGAGGCGAGGGCGCAAACCCAATGCGTTTTGGGCCGCTGCGGCGTTGCAGATTTAAGGTGCGCCAAGGCCAACCAGCCACAATAGCCGTCTTTCAACGCAAAGCCAAAGCCATGGCCATCGGCTTTATCAATCAAACAAAATCTCTCGCCATAAGCCAATTGGCGATCGCGAGCACCTTGCGGGGCGCTGAGCAAATCGGCCAAGGGTGCGCTGATCTCCATGTCCTCGCCCGCCGTCAGGGGCAAATCCCCCGCCATGGCCCCCAAAGACATATGTGCCACGCGGCTGCTTGCGGGATAAAGGCGGCGGTCTGTCATGGGCCAAGCATCTTGGGCAATGCCGCCAAAATCGCGCGCGCGCCCATGCCAGCGCCGCCTTTGGGGCGGGCCGGCTGATCGCTGGGGCTATGGCCGTAAATATCAAAATGGGCATAGCGGCGGTGGCCCACAAAGCGGCGCAAAAACAGCGCAGCGGTGATCGCGCCCGCAAAACCATCCGAAGGCGCGTTGTCCAAATCTGCGATACCTGGCTCGATCGCGGCCTCATAGGCGGGGTGAA
>CAXNIF010000209.1:0-4187 GCA_964202345.1 Cypionkella sp. | reverse complement strand
CGACATCATCTGCCGCGCCAATGGCCCGCGTTTGCGCCTGCGGGGCAATACGTTTGATCATGCCCGATAGGGCCTTGCCCGCGCCAATTTCCCAAAATTCGCTCACGCCCTGCGCCGCCATCCAGCCCACAGATTCGCGCCAGCGCACCGATCCTGTCACCTGCTGCACCAAAAGTGCGCGAATCTCATCAGGGTCGCTGACCGCCTCGGCGCGCACATTGGCCACCAAAGGCACCATCGGCGCATGTATGGTGACATCGGCCAAAGCCTGCGCCATCGCCTCGGCGGCGGGCTGCATCAAGCTGCAATGAAAGGGCGCAGAAACCGGCAAAAGCAGCGCCCGCTTGGCGCCTTTGGCCTTGGCGATTTCTAGGGCGCGCTCGACAGCACCGCGGTGGCCCGATACCACCACTTGGGCGGGATCATTGTCATTGGCCGCTTGGCAAACCTCGCCTTGCGCGGCCTCGGCGGCCACCTCGCTGGCGGCGGCAAAATCCAGTCCCAAAAGCGCCGCCATCGCGCCAAGACCCACAGGAACCGCCTGCTGCATCGCGCGCCCGCGAATGCGCAAAAGCCGCGCCGTATCGGCCAAATCCAAAGCGCCCGCGGCGCAAAGGGCTGAATATTCCCCCAGCGAATGACCCGCAACATATTGCGCGCGGCGAATGTCCACCCCTTCGGCCGCCAGCGCCGCCATGGCCGCCATCGAGGTCGCCATCAGCGCGGGCTGGGCATTTTGCGTCAACGTGAGTTCCGCGATATCCCCCTCCCAGATCAGCGCCGATAAATTTTCCCCCAGCGCATCATCCACGGCCTGAAAGACGGCCCGCGCCGCGCCATAGCTTTGTGCCAAATCTCGCCCCATGCCAATGGTTTGCGCCCCTTGGCCTGGAAATACAAATGCAACGCTCATGCGCCCTCCCTATTTTTTCTGCCCATGGCATAGCGCGGGCGGCAGGCGCATGCAACTTTGCAGCGCAAGCGCCTCAAATTGGGGTAGCCCACACGAAAAATTAATCTATTGGCCCTAGGCGTTGTAAAAATGACGAAGGTTTGCCCGCAAGATGCACGCTCACATCGCCCCAACCAGTGCAGAAATACCAGAGCGGCGCGCAACAGCGCCTGTCTTGCAAAGCCTTGCCGCAGATGCCGGTGTTCTGACGGTCGCCTTGGCAGAGGTGAACGGCCATATCGACGGTATTGATGGGGTGTTGACCCGAAACGTCACAACGGTCAACGACCTTAAACATTTGTCATCACAAATGGCGGCACAAAACCGCGATGTTTCCGCAGCCTCTATCGCCGCCGTGCAGGCAGCCGCCGCTGCCCGCAGCGCGGTAGAAGGTGGCCGCAAACGCATTTCGCATACCATGCATAATTTGCATGATTTATTTCAAGATGTCGAAAACCTTGGCGATGGAATCACCGCGTTGCGCGAATCACTTTTTGATGTCTCGCGCGTGGCGGGCGAAATCATGGATATTGCCCGCACCACCAATCTTTTGGCCATCAATGCCTCGATCGAAGCGGCCCGCGCGGGGCCAGAGGGAAAAGGTTTCATGGTCGTTGCACAAGAAATCAAACAGCTTGCCGGGCGGACGGAAATTGCCATCTCCTCCATTGCCGAAAAGCTGGATGCCTTGGACAGGCGCAATTCTGAATTGGGCCAACGCTCGCAGCTTGCGGTGGGCCGCTCGGGTGATGTGCAGGCGGACACCCAATCTTTAGAAACGGCGATGGGGGAAATTGCCCAAGCCGCCGCTTTGGTGGATCAGCAACAAAATGTGATTGCCGCCGCCACCGATGCAGCCATGCATTCGGTTGAACATGTCGAGGCGGGCATTTCCGCCCTGACCGTCTCGATTGCCGAAGCCGCCAGCGAGGTGCGCCACACCCGCACGCAGCTTGCCCATCTCATCACCGCGGGCGAGCGGTTGACAGGAAATTGCGCACAATTGGGTGTTGAAACCGTTGACACCCCCTTTATCCGCGCTGTGATTGACGGGGCGGCGCGCATTTCCGCCGAAATTGCCGCCGCTGTGGCGCGGGGTGAGGCCAGCATTGATCAATTCTTTGACCAGCGCATCCGCCCCATTGATGGGAGCAATCCTGCCCAAATTGTCACGCCTTTCACCAGCATAACCGATCGGCTTTTCCCGCCCATCCAAGAGGAATTGCTTGGATTTGCGCCCAATGTGGTGTTTTGCGCCGCTGTGGATCGGCGCGGGTATTTGCCCACGCATAACCGCAAATTTTCGCACCCCCAAAGGCCCAATGATCCAGATTGGAATGCAGCCAATTCCCGCAACCGGCGGATCTTTGACGATCGTGTCGGTCTGGCCGCCGGCCAAAATACGCAAGATTTTCTGTTGCAGGCCTATCGGCGCGACATGGGCCATGGGACATTTGCCATGATGAAGGATGTCTCGGCCCCCATTTACATCGGGGGGCGGCATTGGGGCGGGCTGCGTTTGGCCTATCGGGTATAGTTTGCGATAAACAATGCGTTTTGTGCATATTTCCCTTGCGACTTGGCCCGAATGGGGCTAACGAACCCCATCTTTCCGCACTTTACGCAACGGTGCAGGCTCTCGTGAACGGGCTGCGGAAAGTTTAGCCCGTTCGTTGAAATGCGCCCCAAAATCGGAGTTTACATGCCGCTATACGAGCATGTCATGATCGCGCGTCAGGATCTTTCCTCTGCGCAAGCCGAAGGCCTTATCGAACATTTCTCGACTGTTCTTGCAGATAACGGCGGCAAAGTCGTCGAGCATGAATATTGGGGCGTCAAAACGATGGCCTATAAGATCAACAAGAACCGCAAAGGCCACTATGCCCTGCTGAAATCGGATGCCCCATCGGCCGCCGTGCAGGAAATGGAACGCCTGATGCGCCTGCATGATGACGTCATGCGCGTCTTGACCCTCAAGGTTGACGCCCATGTCGAAGGGCCATCGGTTCAAATGCAAAAACGTGACGACCGCGAACGCGGTGATCGTGGCGAAGGTGGATTTGGCGGCGAACGCGCCCCACGCCCCTCCTTTGGTGATCGCCCAGACCGCGGCGACCGTCGTTGATCCCCATCAGAAAGGCATAAATCATGGCGACCAAACCTTTTTTCCGCCGCCGCAAAGTTTGCCCCTTCTCGGGTGAGAATGCACCGGCGATTGACTATAAAGACACCCGTCTTTTGCAGCGTTACGTGTCCGAACGGGGCAAGATTGTTCCCTCGCGTATCACCGCTGTTTCGGCGAAAAAACAGCGCGAATTGGCACAGGCGATCAAACGCGCCCGCTTTTTGGCCCTGCTGCCCTATGCAGTGAAGTAAGGAGAGAAAAATGCAAGTGATCCTACTTCAACGCGTGCCCAAATTGGGCCAAATGGGCGAAGTCGTAACTGTCAAAGACGGTTACGGGCGCAATTATCTGCTGCCCCAAGGCAAGGCGCTGCGCGCCAATGCCGCCAATGTTAAGGCATTTGAAGGTAAAAAGGCCCAGCTTGAAGCTGTCAACCTTGAAACCCGCAAAGAGGCCGAGGCAATTGCCGCAAAATTGGACGGCCAAGTCTATGTTATCATTCGCTCCGCCTCTGATGCCGGTGCGCTATACGGCTCGGTGACGACGCGCGATGCGGCCGATGCGGCCACGGCGGGCGGCATTAGCGTGAACCGCAACCAAGTGGTGCTGGATCGCCCGATCAAGGAATTGGGTCTGCATTCGGTATCGGTGGTTTTGCACCCCGAAGTGACCGTGAAGTTTTCGGTCAATGTCGCGCGCTCGCCTGAAGAGGCAGAGTTGCAGGCATCGGGCAAGTCGATTGCCGAACTTGCCGCCGAAGCCGAGGCAGAGGCAGAGTTTGAAATCGCAAACCTCTTTGACGAAATGGGCGCAGCCCAAGACGGCGAAGACCTAACGCGCGATTAATCACCGCCCAAGGGCATAAACCGCGCAGGGGAAACCTTGCGCGGTTTTTTCATGGCCAAAGCCCCATGCAACCGTTCCTGCGGGCAGGCCTTGCGCCAAGAAAAAAGGCCGCAGCGTGAACTGCGGCCTTTCGTGCTATTGTCTTTGCAAAGCTTACATATCGTCCAGCGCTTCGACCATCTTTTGCAATGCGTCTTTAGTGATTTCCTTATCGGTCACTTTGGCCCCAGCCAGAATGTGATCGACAACCTTATCTTCGAACAG
>CAXNIF010000208.1:0-4196 GCA_964202345.1 Cypionkella sp. | reverse complement strand
AAACATGTGCAGCTTCTTCTCTTGATAAGTATCCTGGGGGTGAGTTGCTTTTGCGGGCAAAAGCAACGAGGGGGCTAGCCCCCTTACTTCGGCGCAAACAGGCGGTAATAGGCCCAATCGGGTAGAAAATTGCCAAGCCTGAAGAACAGCGAAAACAGGCGCGGGAAACTGCGCGAAAACCGATGGCTATTCATAAGCGTGAACATCTCTTCGGCGGCCTGCTCTGGCGTCATCAAAAAGGGCATGTTGAAGGTGTTTTTATCGGTCAGCCGCGTGCGGATAAAGCCGGGATTGCCAAGTTGCACCTTGATGCCTGTGCCGCGCAAATCGGCGTAGAGACATTCGGCCAGCACCATCGTGCCTGCCTTGCTGGCCGCATAGCCAATCGCGCCCGGCAGGCCGCGAAAGCCTGACAGCGAGCCTGTGATGACGATATGGCCCGCCCCCCGCGCCACCATGGCGGGGAGCACGGCCCCGACCGCGCGCGCGCAGCCGGTAAAGTTGATATCGCACATGGCCTCGACCTCTGCCGCGTTCCAGTCTTGGGCGCGAGTCGGGGTGTAGATCCCTGCCAAAAACACCATCCCGTCGATGGGCCCAATTTGGGCGGCGGCGGCCGTGACGCTGGCGCTATCGCCTACATCCACCGCCACGGCGCGGGCGCGGGGAATATCGGCCGCCGCCTGCGCCAAACGGTCTGGGTTGCGGGCCGAAATAATCACCTGCGCCCCCGCCTGCGCCAGCCGATGCGCCAGCGCGAGCCCCAAGCCTTCGGATGCGCCAACCAGCCAATAGGTTTTGCCTGAAAATGTCATCTATGCCGCCTTTGTCCCAGAGGAGGGCCGCATTGTGGCCACCAGCTCGGCCACTTTAATGCCAAATTTGCGCATTTGGCTTCGATTGATCAGCGTTCCATTGGGCGTGACATAAAGCCAATCATTGACCGATAATACATGCCCGCCCGCCGAAGGGGGCAAGCGCAGTTTATAGCGCAGTTGCAGCGCACCGCCCGCCATCGCGCCGCTACCTGCGCCGATCACATCATCGGCTTCGGCGCGCAAATGGCCATCCTGCACCAGCGTCAATCGCCATTCGCGCTGGGCGATGGCCCCGCTGTCATAGGTGAATTCTTCGCGCAGCACGCCGTATTTGCCGTCCCATGTGCCATGCATCTTGGCGACGAACCGCGTGGAAACTCGCCCCATTGGCCCGTAGATCACGCCTTCGCACAGGATTGGCCCATTCAAATGTTGGCGCGGATCAAACTTGGGCCCATCGGCATAATCCTGGGGCCGTTGCGCCGAAAAACTGGCCAAAATCTGTCGCAAAACAAGGGCGATCGGGGCCAAAATCAGCGCCGCAAAAGCCAAAAAACTATCCATCATGGAGACATCCCTTTGTGTTCAATGCCCGAAAGATTTAGCCGCGCCAGCCACGCAAGGGCGATCAGCTTTAGGGCGCAAGGCAGGCCCGCATAGGCAAGGCTGAGCGCCCAAAGCGCAAAGGTCGTATTCTCGCTCCCCGCGCGATAGCCAGAGGCTTGCAAGGCGGGAAGCAAAATGGCTGCGGCCAGTGCCAGCGATAGTTTTGACACAAAAGACCAGAGCCCAAACCCAGCCGCCGCCGATCCCAATGCCGCCATGCGCCGCGCAAAAAGGGCGGGCAGCAGCACCATATCCGCGCCCAGCGCCGCGCCCGAGGCCAAGCAAATCGCCGCAAAAGCAACCCCATCCCCCGCGCCCAGCGTGATGGCCCATAAAAATGAGGCGATGGACAAAACCATTCCCCCTTGCAGCGTGCGCTTTTCGCCAAACCGCGCGGCAAGCTGGCTCCAAATCGGCGCTGACAATGCGGCGGCCAAGAAAAATGACAATAAGTACAGCCCAGACAAGGCGGGCAGGGCCAGCCGACTTTCGACAAAGAATAAAAACAGCGTCGAAGTGACGGCCATGGGCGCGGCATTGACCAGCGCCAAAATCAGCAATTGCCGCGCCATCGGATCGCCCAAGGCCGGGCGAAATGCGGCAAAAAAGTCGCCTATGGCGGTGACAGGGGTTTTGTTTGGAACGGTTGCTTGCGCATTTTGGTGCCATTGCTCGCGCATCGCCAAGGCTGCGGCGATGGTGAAAACAACAAAGCCAAGGGCAAACCAACGAAAGGGTGCGGCGGTAAACTGCGCCAAGACGGTGGGGGCGGCGGCGGCCAATGACACCCCCAGCAGCGCGCCCATCTCGCGCCAACCTGCCAGCTTTGTGTGTCCTTGGCCTGCCATGGATTGCGCGTAGATCACGCCTTGCGCGTAGAACAAAATGGTCAGCAAAGAGTAGGCCGAAAACAGCGCCGTCAGCACCAGCGCAAACCAAAGCAGCGGCGCGATGGGCGCGGGCCATACAAATAGCGCCCACATGGAGGCCGCCATCACGCCGCTGGCCGCAAAAACCATGCCCGACCGCCGATGGGCATAGCGCTGGGCGAGCCATCCCAAAACGGGGTCTTGCACCACGTCAATCAGCCGCAGCAGCGCCAGAACGCCCCCTAAGGCCGCCAAAGATACGCCATATTCATCCACAAAAAATTTGGGCGCGTGAATGTAAATCGGCAGGCCCGCACTGGCCAACATCGCGGCAAATAGGGGCCATGGCCACAGGGACGTGTTCAATCTGGACTTGGTCATTTTGACACATCTTGCGCGGGCGGTGCGCTGTGGGGGTGATACTTTGCGCCCTTGAAAAACAGCTTCAACGCCTGCCAATGAATCAGTGCCAAGACACGGCGCGCCCCAAAGGGCCGGCGCAGCATCATCCGCAAAATACCGCCATTTGTCAGCGGTTCTAGCCGCCCTGTGAGCGTGGCCAACAGCCCGTATTGCGCATTGGCATCAAAATCAATCCAAATCCCCACATGAGCGGGGGTGATGTCAAAGCGAAACTGATAGCCCCCGCCAATGGGTTGAAAGGGTGATACATGGAAAATCTTCTGCGCGCGCAGCACATCTTCGCGCGTGATCGGGGCGAGATCTTCGCGGTGGCAGAGATAGGAATGGCGATCACCAAAGGTGTTGGACACTTCGGCAATTACCGCGCGCAGCGCGCGGCTTAGATCATAGCATAGCCAAAATGAAACGGGATTGAACACATGACCCAGAACCCGTGGCTGCGTGAGCAGCAAAATATCACCGCCAAAGTTTAGCTCGTGCTGGGCCAAAACATCGCGCACCCAAGCCAAGCCTCTGCCCTGTCGGGGTGGGCCGCCGTGATCTTTGTCATGCACCGCCGTCAGATTGCCCCGATTGCGCGAAAACAGCCGCAAGGGGCTGGGCGCGTTCGGATCAATCAGCACATAATCGACGCTATAGCGAAAATCATTGGTGATCGGCCCTTTACGACCATGGAAGGTTTGACCGCGTAAATGCTGAGGTGCCAAAAGTGACATCAGCTGGCCGCCACAATGGCGCGTGGCCCCTGTGCGAGGGCGATTTTCTCGGCCACGTCAAAGGCGCTGGCAATGCCGTCTTCGTGAAAGCCGTTTTTCATCCATGCCCCGCAAAACCATGTGGCCCGCGCGCCGTTCTGCGCCGCGATTGTCTTTTGCGCATCCAGCGCCGCCAAATCATAAACGGGGTGGTGGAAGGTGGCGCTGTCATAGATCAAGTCTTGGCGAATTGCGCCCGAATTGTTCAAGGTCACAAACATTGGGTCATCATGCGGGATCGGCTGCAACGAGTTCATCCAATAGCTCAGGTCAATCTTTTCCTGCGGCCCTTGCGCCCCTTCGACATAAGACCAGCTTGACCAGCATTTTTTGCGGCGCGGCATCATGCGCGTGTCGCAATGCAGCACCATGTCGTTGGGCTGATAGCGCACTGCGCCAAGGGCGGCGCTTTCCTGCGCGTCGGGATCACTCAGCAAGGCCAGGCTTTGATCCGAATGGGTGGCCATGACCACGTCATCGAACATTTCCCATTCGCCGCCTTGGGCGCGGATTTGAACGCCGCCCTCCACGCGGCGAATACCGCGCACGGGCGTTGACAAACGCAGGTCAACCCCTTGGCGCAGCAATTCGGCCTGCAAGCGCTGCACATATTGCACCGAGCCGCCCTTGACAGTGTGCCATTGATGCTGGCCCGACAATTGCATCAGGCGATGATTTTGGAAAAACCTAATCAGCGCATCGGCGGGGAAATCCAAAATGCCGAC
>CAXNIF010000207.1:0-4212 GCA_964202345.1 Cypionkella sp. | reverse complement strand
GATTGACATCACCTATCAGTCCATCTCGCTGATTTTGAAACGTCTAGCTGACAAATACCCCGACGAATGGGCAACTATTCAGGCCAATATCCTGCTTGATGGTGTGCCGCGCGATATCGAATCCGCCCGCGCGCTGGCAACGCGCAAAGATGATAAAACCCGCAAGGAATTTGAAAAATGGGCAGTGCTGACCTATTCCAATAACCAAGCGCGGATTTACGATAAAAAGGGCGCGGATGGCGGGATTGATGGCATTGCCTTTTTACTGATTTAGCCAAGGCCACCGCCTTGGCGACGTGACGCTCTGCGCGCAGGCAAGCCGGTGGCCCAAAGCCACCGGCCATCGCCCGCTCTGCGGGGGGGCGGGCGATTCTCGCCCGCCGGGCGGTCGCTGGCCTATGGTGGGAATGCGGTGGGGGGTCTAGCAGAGCCTTGGTCTATTTGGTCGGGGAAATGCAGTGCATTTCCTTGATCCGCCCAAGCCCAGCGTTGTTACCGCTTAAAGATACTGCCCAAAATCCCGCGCACCACCGCTTGGCCTGTGCGGGTGCCCAATTGGCGCACAAAACTTTTGGCAAAGGCGGTGCCCAAACTATCGCTGCGCGGCGTGCGGCGGGGGGCGCTGGCATTGGCGTCATAACGGCGGGCGTGGGAAAATTCGCGCGCCGGATCGGCGGGGGCGCGCGCGTCTTGGCCCTGTTGCGCGGCGGCGCTTGCGGCGGCGCCTGCCCGCGCACGCGGGCGTTCATAGGCCGAATCGCGGTCCATAGGTTGGTCATAGAGGCGGCCCATCGCAGAGGCTGCGATGATCTGCGCGCGCAAAGCCGCGTCAATAGGGCCAAGCTGCGAATGGGGCGGGCGGATCAGCGTGCGCTCGGCCATTTGTGGGATGCCCTTGTCTTCCAAAAAGGATGTCACCGCCTCGCCCGTGCCGACATCGCGGATCGCCTCGGCAATGTCAAAGCGCGGGTTGGGGCGGTAGGTTTCCGATGCCGCGCGCAGGTCTTTTTGATCTTTGGCGGTAAAGGCGCGCAGCGCATGTTGCACCCGATTGCCAAGCTGGCCCAAGATCACCTCTGGCACATCGGCGGGATTTTGGGTGATGAAATAAATCCCCACCCCTTTTGATCGGATCAACCGCGCCACCTGTTCCACTTTTTCAATCAGCGCGCGGGGCGCGTCATTGAACAGCAAATGCGCCTCGTCAAAGAAAAACACCAGCTTTGGCTTGTCGGGATTGCCCACTTCGGGCAGGTGTTCGAACAGTTCAGAAAGCAGCCATAACAAAAACGTGGCGTAAAGGCGCGGGGCATTCATCAGCTTATCGGCGGCCAGAATATTGACCGCCCCCATGCCGCTGCTGTCCAGGCGCATCAAATCGGCCAGATTCAGGGCGGGCTCGCCAAACATCTGCGCCGCGCCTTGATTTTCCAGCAACAACAAGCGGCGCTGAATGGCCGCGATGGACGTAGAGGACACCAGCCCATAGCGGGCGGATATTTCTGGGGCGTTTTGCGCCACAAAGGTCAGCAGCGCCTGCAAATCGCGCAAATCCAGCAGCGGCAGTTCTTCTTCATCGGCCAGTCGAAAGGCCACGTTCAACACGCCTTCTTGCGGTTCGGTCAACTCAAGCATGCGTGCCAGCAGCAGCGGCCCCATTTCTTCGACAGTGGCGCGAATCGGGTGGCCTTGCGCGCCATACATATCCCAAAAGGTGACGGGATAGGCGCGGTATTGGATCGTGTGGCCGATGGTGGCGGCGCGTTTGGAAAAGGCATCGTGCAATTTATGAGCCGTGCTGCCCGCAGCGGCCAGCCCCGATAGATCGCCCTTCACATCGGCCATAAAGACAGGCACCCCCGCCGCCGAGAATTCCTCGGCCAAGATTTGCAAGGTCACGGTTTTTCCCGTGCCTGTCGCCCCCGCAATCAAGCCATGGCGATTGGCATAGCCCAGCAGCATATGCTGCGCTTGCCCAAAGCCTTCACCGCCGCCGCCAACAAAAATTGCATCTTGCATGAATCACCCCGCCCCCAATGCCCCCTTTTACCCCAGACAGGCAGGCCATGCACGCCCAAAGGATATTTTTCTGTCAAGATCGCACTGGCCTGCAATGAAATGTTAACCAAATGCCGCTAGACCTGACTGCATCATCTTGGCCATTGGCCTTTTGCCCGATGCTAAGATGCCCGATGCTAAGATGATTGTGACTTCCTCCCTGTCTGACTGGCCGCGCCCTTGGGTGCGGCCTTTTTTTCAACATGGCAGAGGGCGCGGCGAAAAAATTCAAAAATCCGCACTTTGATGCGTTGACGGCGCGAAAAATTGAACATAGCGTGATGCGATAAGTCGGCCAGTCCGACAGGGAGATAAAGAAAAAGGGTCGGCATGCCGGCCCTTTTTCAATTGCGCGGCCAAACAGCAGACTGCCGCGCTGCGGTCCTATCCCTGTGGGGCACTATTCCTTTGATTGTATCGCCCCAAGATTTGCGCGGTTTTTGGCCATTAGGGGCAAAAATACATCTAATCCCCTGACATCTGGGATGCGCCATGCTATGGGCTGCACAATGGCAAAAAGCCGTAACAAACAGGAAAGAAACGATGAATCTCACGCTAAAAACCACTGCCTTGGCTGGTCTTATCTTGGCCCATGCAGCAGCAGGTCAGGCCCAAGACGCAGCGGCACCGGCTGTTCCCACAGTGGACACGGCAACGGTTGGTCAATTTTACACATTAGAAACATCTGATCCATGGGAATTGCGCTGCACCAAGACCGACACAGGCAATGATCCTTGCCAAATTTTCCAGCGGCTGCGTGATGAAGCGGGCGGCGATGTGGCAGAGTTCAATATGTTTAAAATACCCGAGGGTGGCCCTGCGGCGGCCGGGGCGATTGTTGTGGCACCGCTTGAGACCTTGCTCAAGCCCGGTCTTGTCATTCAAGTGGATGACAAAGAGCCGCGCTCTTATTCCTTTGCCTATTGCAACGACTATGGCTGTATCGCACGGGTAGGATTTACCGCCGAAGAATTGGGTTGGATGCAGGCTGGCAATCAGGCGGTTCTGACCATTGTGCCCGCTTTGGCACCAGAGACGAAGGTCAGTTTGAACCTGTCGCTCAAGGGCTTTTCGGATATGTTGGAAAAAACGGGCGAGGCAAAATAACCTTGCGGGTTGTGCAACCTGTTTTGGCTATTCAATGGGCCCGCCCTTCATAACGGCGGGCCTAGGCGGGTGCGCGGCCCAGAATGATCGTGGCATTCATCCCGCCAAAAGCAAAGGCATTGGACATCGCGATGCGCACCTCACCGCGCCGCGCCTGATTGGGCACGATGTCCAAAGCGCAGTCTGGATCCGTTTCGCGGTGGCCAATGGTGGGGGCAATCACGCCATCTTGCAGGGCCATCAGGCAACACAACAGCTCTACCGCCCCCGCGCCGCCAATCAGATGACCGTGCATGGATTTGCTGGATGACACCGCCAGCCGTTCGGCATATTTTCCAAAAACAGCGCGAATGGCGGCAGTTTCCACGCGGTCATTGGCGGCAGTTCCCGTGCCATGCGCATTGATGTAATCGACATCTTGGGGCTTTAGTTTTGCGTCTTGTAAAGCGGCGGCCATGGCCCGCTCGGCCCCTGTTTGGCTGGGCATCACCAAATCTGCCGCATCCGAGGTCATGGCAAACCCCAAAACCTCGGCCAAAATAACGGCCCCGCGCGCGCGCGCGTGTTTCAGCGTCTCGAAGACATAGACAGCGCCGCCTTCGCCTTGCACCATCCCGTTTCGCGTGGCGCAAAATGGGCGGCATCCATCGGGCGACATCACGCGCAGCGCTTCCCAAGCTTTTAGCCCGCCAAAATTCAGCATCGCCTCAGAGCCGCCCGTCAACATGATATCGACCGCGCCCGCGCGCACCATCTGAAAGGCCAGACCCATGGCATGATTGGAAGAGGCACAGGCCGATGACACCGCAAAACTTGGCCCCATCAGCCCCAGCGCCATAGAAATCTGGCTGGCCGCCGCCGAACCCATCAAGCGCGGCACGGTCAAGGGCGGGACGCGGTTTTTCTCTTCGGCATAGACAGCGCGATAGGCGTCATTGGTTGTCGAAAGCCCGCCGCCCGCCGTGCCCATGATCACCCCCGCCCGCGCGCCGATCACTGGGGTCAGGTCTAGGCCCGCCTGATGCATCGCCTGCCGCGCCGACGCCA
>CAXNIF010000206.1:0-4213 GCA_964202345.1 Cypionkella sp. | reverse complement strand
AGGATTGGGACGCGATCCGCCGCGAAGCCGCCGCTGTAGGCTATCCGTTGATGCTCAAGGCGTCATGGGGCGGCGGCGGGCGCGGCATGCGCCCCATTTTGGCCGAGAGCGAACTTGAGGCCAAAGTGCGCGAAGGCCGCCGCGAGGCCGAGGCCGCCTTTGGCAATGGCGAAGGCTATCTGGAAAAAATGATCCAGCGCGCGCGCCATGTCGAGGTGCAGATTTTGGGCGATAAGCACGGCGCGATTTATCACCTCTTTGAACGCGACTGCACGGTGCAGCGCCGCAACCAAAAGGTGGTCGAACGCGCCCCCGCCCCCGATCTAACCCCCGCCCAGCGTGCCGAGGTCTGCGATCTGGGCCGCCGCATCTGCGCCCATGTGGGCTATGAATGCGCCGGCACCGTCGAATTCTTGATGGATATGGACGATGGCAAGTTCTACTTCATCGAGGTCAACCCCCGCGTTCAGGTGGAACACACTGTGACCGAGCAAGTCACGGGCATTGACATCGTGCAGGCGCAAATCTTGATTGCCGAAGGCAAGACCTTGGCACAGGCCACCGGCATGGCCGCACAAGAGGATATCAGGCTGCACGGCCATGCGCTGCAATGCCGCGTCACCACCGAAGATCCGCAAAACAACTTTATTCCCGATTATGGCCGCCTGACCGCCTATCGCTCTGCCACGGGCATGGGCATTCGGCTGGACGGCGGCACCGCCTATGCGGGCGGGGTGATCACGCGCTACTACGACAGCCTCTTGGTGAAAGTCACCGCTTGGGCGCCAACGCCGCAAGCGGCGATCAACCGCATGGACAGGGCGCTGCGCGAGTTTCGCATTCGCGGCGTGTCCACCAATATTGAATTCGTCATCAACCTTTTGAAACATCCGACGTTTCTAGATGACACCTACACCACCAAATTTATCGACACCACGGCCGATCTTTTCGTGTTCAAAAAACGCCAAGACCGCGCGACGAAAATCCTAACCTATATCGCCGATATCACCGTCAACGGGCATCCTGAAACCGCAGGCCGCCCCCTGCCCGCCGCAGGCGCCCGCCCGCCCAAAGCGCCAAAACTGGCAGGGCCCATCCAAGATGGTCTGCGCCAAATGCTGATGGCGCAGGGGCCAAAGGCGGTGGCCGATTGGATGCTGGCACAAGACAAGCTGCTGATCACCGACACCACCATGCGTGATGGTCATCAATCCTTGCTGGCCACTCGTATGCGCTCGATTGACATGATCAACGTGGCCCCCGCCTATGCCGCGGGCTTGCCCCAACTTTTCAGCATGGAGGCATGGGGCGGCGCGACATTCGATGTGGCCTACCGCTTTTTGCAAGAATGCCCGTGGCAACGCCTGCGCGATCTGCGCGCGGCCATGCCCAATCTGATGATTCAAATGTTGCTGCGCGGGGCCAATGGCGTGGGCTATACCACCTACCCCGACAATGTGGTGCAAGGCTTTGTCAAACAGGCCGCCGCCACGGGGGTGGATGTTTTCCGCGTTTTTGACAGCCTGAACTGGGTTGAAAATATGCGCGTGGCGATGGATGCCGTTCTTGAAACTGGCAAAATCTGCGAAGGCACGATTTGCTACACGGGCGATCTGCTGGATCCCGCGCGCCACAAATATGATCTGAAATATTACGTCAGCCGCGCGCAGGAACTTAAATCCGCAGGCGCGCATATTTTGGGGCTAAAGGATATGGCGGGGCTGATGAAACCCGCCGCCGCGCGCGTTTTGGTCAAGGCGCTAAAAGATGAAATTGGCCTGCCCGTCCATTTTCACACCCATGATACATCAGGGGCCGCCGCCGCCACTGTGCTGGCCGCTGCCGATGCTGGCGTGGATGCTGTGGATCTGGCGATGGATGCCTTTTCTGGCGGCACATCGCAGGTTTGCATGGGTTCCGTGGTCGAGGCGCTGCGCCACACCCCGCGCGACACCAAGCTGGACATCAACGCCATCCGCGCGATTTCCGATTACTGGGAAGACGTGCGCGGCCAATATGCGGCCTTTGAATCGGGCCTGCCCGCGCCCGCCTCCGAAGTTTACCTGCACGAAATGCCGGGCGGTCAGTTCACCAACCTCAAGGCACAGGCGCGCGCGCTGGGCCTTGAAGAGCGCTGGCCCGAAGTCGCCCGCGCTTACTCCGATGCCAATCAGATGTTTGGCGATATCGTCAAAGTGACCCCCTCCTCCAAAGTGGTGGGCGATATGGCCCTGATGATGGTCTCGCAAGGCTTGACCCGCGCCCAAGTGGAAGACCCCAACGTTGACGTGGCCTTTCCCGATTCCGTGATTGATATGCTCAAGGGGAATTTGGGCCAACCGCATGGGGGCTGGCCGCAGGGCATTTCCCAAAAGGTGCTCAAAGGGGACACCCCTCTCACCACGCGCCCGGGTGCGGGCCTTGCCCCCGTCGATGTCGAAGCGGTGCGCGCCAAACTATCGGCAGAGCTGGGCGGCATCAAAATCGACGACGAAGATTTGAACGGCTATCTGATGTATCCCAAGGTGTTCCTTGACTACATGGAACGGCACAAATCCTACGGCCCCGTGCGCACCTTGCCCACGCGCAGCTTTTTCTATGGCATGACCTCTGGCGAGGAAATTTCCATCGAAATTGACCCCGGCAAGACGTTGGAATTGCGCCTGCAAGCCGTGGGCGAGGTGCAAGATGACGGCGACGTGAAAGTGTTCTTTGAACTGAACGGCCAGCCGCGCGTGATCCGTGTGCCCAACCGCGCCGTGCGCGCTAAAACCGCCGCCAAGCCCAAGGCCAGCGAGGGCAACCCCGCCCATATCGGCGCGCCCATGCCCGGCTCTATTGCCTCTGTGACGGCGGCGGTAGGGCAAAAGGTTCTGCCGGGTGATTTGCTGCTGACCATCGAGGCGATGAAAATGGAAACGGGCATCCATGCCGACCGCGCAGGCACGATCAAGGCGGTCTATATCCATGCGGGCAGCCAAATCGAAGCCAAGGATTTGCTGATCGAATTGGAATAGCGGCGTGGCGCATAGCTGACTAGGTCGTCACATCGCCCGCAGGCGGAGTCATCACGCCAATGCCAGCGCGCCTTTGATCCAAGGCCATTGGGCATGGGCGGGGGCGATGACGCGCTCGCCAATCAAACCGCGCAAATGGGCGGCGATTTGGCCGGGGACATCGCGCAGCACCCCTTCGCGCGCAATCAAGGACAGCCGGCGCGACAGCGGGGCAAAGGGCAAAGGCGCGGCGGTGACACTGACATGAAACCGCGCCGCATGATGCAGCGCCAGTGGCGGCAAAATCGTCCAGCCCTGCCCGCCTGCCACCATCGCCAAAATCGCGCGGTAGCTGTCCAATTCAAACCGATGGGCCAGCCGTATGTTCTGCCGCGCCAAATGGGCGGCAATTTGGCGGCCCATCACATGGCGCGCGGTATATTGGATCAGCGGCAAATCGGCATTCTCCAGCCCTTTGGGGTAAATCGCCATAAAGGGTTCTTCCATCAACGGATGCACTTCGCGCCACGCCTCTCCTTGCGATTCAGGGCCCATATCGGTGACGACGACCATATCCAGCGCGCGGCTGTCCAATTGATCCAGCAGCCGATGCGATGCCCCCGTCTCCAGCAAAAAGCGGCATTTCTTTAGGTCTTGCGCCAAGGTGGATAACAATTGCGGCGTCACCTCATTGTCGAAATCTTCAATCATCCCAAGGCGCAGCGTGGTCAGCCCGCCCAAATCGGCCATGGCCAAATCGGCCCGCGCTTCGGCTTCGGCGTTCAGGATGGTTTGCGCATGGCGGCGAAACATAAGGCCCGCTTGGGTCAGATGCATGGGCCGCGCCGAACGATCCAGCAGCAGTGTGCCCATCGCCGATTCAATCACCGACACTTGCTGCGAAATCGCCGAGGGCGTCACCCCCAACCGTTTGGCCGCGCCCGAGATGGTTCCCTCATCTGCGACGGCCAAAAATACTTCGATACCCCATAAGGTGACGCGCCCCTGCTGCAAGCCTGCCATCGCTATAGCTTTGACAGCTTATCTTGCAGGGCGGCGAATTGCTTTTTAATCTCGGCCAATTCGGCGGCGGCATCTTGCTGGGGTTTGTCCCCTGCGGCGGGGTCAGCGCTTGTTTGCGCCACGGGCCAGCCCGGCACGCCCGCCATCATGGTTTTCATAAAGGCTTCTTGCTGTTTGCGCATCAAATCAAAGCC
>CAXNIF010000205.1:0-4239 GCA_964202345.1 Cypionkella sp. | reverse complement strand
CGGGTTGGCGGGCCGATCATTGGGGTCAAAGCTTGGCCCGGCGGCCATCGCCAAAATCTCGCCTGTCGCCACCTCCATCAAAATGGCCGCGCCGCCCTTGGCCGACAGCATCGAAATACCCGTCTGAAGCACCTCTTCCACGGTGGTTTGCACGGTCAAATCCAGCGACAGCACCAAAGGTCTGCCCGCCATGTTTGGATCGCGCAATTGCGCATCCATCGCCATTTCAATCCCCGCCATGCCAATCACTTCGGCGTCATGCGTGCCTTCCGCCCCAAAACTGGCCCCGCCCAAAACATGGGCCGCCAATGAACCATTGGGGTAAAGGCGCATCTCGCGCGCGCCAAACTGCAAACCGGGGTCGCCAATTTCATGCACCATTTGCATTTGTTCGGGCGACAGCGTGCGGCGCACCCAAAAAAAGCGGCGTCCGTCGGTCATCCGCCGATTCAGCACCGCCGCGTCCAAATCGGGAAAGATGCTGGCCAGTTTTTGGGACGTGCCAGAAGGATCGACCAAATCGCGCGTTTGCACATAAAGCGCATGCGTTTGCATATTCGTGGCCAAAATATTGCCGTGCCGATCCACAATATCGGCGCGCGAGGCGCTGATATTGGCCCCCAAAGAGGCGCGGCTGGGCTCGGCGGGTTCGGAGGCCGCCAATTCGGCCATTTGCAGCGCAATCACCGAAAAACCCGCCACAAAAGCCGCCGCCATGATGAAAAGCCGCCCTTGCGACTGGCCGCGCGCCGCTTCGCGCAAGACAGCATGGCGCTGGGCCAGGTTTTCTTGTTCAATCTCGTCTGGATTTGCGCCCTGAGCGCGGGCTTGCAAAACACGGGCAAGGGGGCGAAGGGGGATACGAGTCATGGCGGGGCCTGCAGCGATTGTGCATCTTTCAGGGGCGCTGGGGGCAGCCCAGCATCTGGGGCGGGATAGGCAATATCTGTTGCCGTGGCAAATTGCGACGCTTCCATCGGCAGCAACCCCAATGTGTCAAAATTTATCGTGGCCAAATTGCGCAAACGATCGGGACGATTAAGAAAAGCCCATTCGGCGCGCTGCACCGCCAAAGCATCGTGAAGCTGGGCGATGTCTTGTTGAATATCGCGCAAATCGCGCAGGGCGGTTTGGGTGGCATAATTTTCGCGATACGCCCAAGAGCCCAAAGCGATCAGGCATAGCAGGCAAAGAATATACACCATGGGCCGCATTATCGCCGACCTTTGCTGGCGCTGGCCTCGGGCAAAACCGGGGCTTGCACCTCTTGGGCTGACAGGTTCGCAGCAGGCACATCGGTGCGCCGCGCCACGCGCAACTTGGCCGAACGCGCGCGCGGGTTGGCTTGCAGCTCGTCCTCATCAGGGCCCAGCGCCTTGCGCGTGACCAATTCAAATCGGGCGGTGGTTTTGCTGGCCAAAGGCGCATAGCGATTGGCATTGGGCGCATCACCCGATGCCTCTTGGAAAAAGCGTTTCACCACCCGGTCTTCTAGGGAATGAAAGGTGACAACGGCCAATAGCCCGCCAGGCTTTAACGCCCGCTCTGCCGCGCAAAGCCCCGCGACAAGTTGGTCAAACTCGCCATTGACCGCAATCCGCAGCGCCTGAAAGGCGCGCGTGGCGGGATGGCTTTGGCCCGGTTTTGGGCGGGGCAGGCATTTGGCGATGATCTCGGCCAATTGCAACGTGCGGGTGATGGGCGCCTGCGCGCGCGCCTCGACAATCGCGCGGGCAATGCGGCGGGCGGCGCGCTCTTCGCCAAAGTGAAATAGAATATCGGCCAAGGCGGATTCGCTGTGATGGGCGACAATATCGGAGGCAGAGGGGCCAGATTGGCTCATCCGCATGTCTAAGGGGCCGTCTTTTTGAAAGGAAAATCCGCGCTCGGCCTGATCGATTTGCATCGACGAGACGCCCAAATCCAACACAACCCCGTCCAGCGGCACATCGGCCAACAGGTCTAATTGCGAAAACTTGCCGCCCAACAGCGTCAGCCTTGGGCCAAACTCGGCTTGCATCGCCGCCGCCATCGCCAGCGCAGCCGGATCGCGGTCAACCCCAATCACCCGCGCCGCCCCCGCCTGCAACAGCCCGCGCGCATAGCCCCCCGCGCCAAAGGTGCCATCCAGCCAAACCCCCTGCACAGGGGCCACTTTCTGTAAGATTTGCCCCAGCAAAACAGGGATATGCGGCGCGCGCGCAGCGTTTTGCGCCCCCGGCATCATCATCCCGCCCTCGATGCGCGGCCCACCAAGGCGAGAGGATCAATGCCCCCGCCCTGATCTTCGGCGAATTCGGCATCATAAACATCGCGGCGATACAGTTTAAAGCGATTGGTATAGCCGGCAAAAGCGGCCTCACCGCCGGCCTCTGTGTCAGAAAACCCCATTTTCGCGCGCACTTTTGCGGGCAACACAATGCGCCCATCGGGTTCGATTTCCACCATGACCGACCGCGAGATCAATTCGCGCTCGGCGCGGTCGCGCTCGGGCGCGCCCCATTCCATCGCGTCAATCTTGGCCGCCAGCGCATCCGCACCCGCCTTAGAGTAGCATTCCACGAAATTGCGATTGGCGCCGCCGTAAACCATATAGACGCGCGGACGGGGAAATTCGGGCGAGGACGGGTCTTCAGCCTCAAGAATGCGGCGAAAGGCGGCGGGAATGGATACCCGCGCCTTGGCATCTACCTTCTGGTAGAATTCGCCTCTGAATGCCTCGCTGGCCACGACCGCGCCGCTCCTGCCTTGGGGCAAAGCCCCGAAAATGAACATGGGAAAGAAAAAACGGGCCGAGCGGCTGCCACTGCTCGACCCGTTGCCTGTCCCATCACTGGGCGTCCTGCTGCGCGGGCCATCATCGGGGGATTACGATGCTGCTCGCCAGCGCGCCGGATCTATCTGTCGAAAGAGCGGCTGCCTGTATGAAGCTGCCTATTATTTTTCGGGGTCTTGCTGCGCCCCTTTGTCTTGTTGACCGCTCTTTCGATGGATTATCTATGCCACGGGGACTTATGGGATGCAATGGGTTTTTTTGGGAAAAACGGGGAATACCATGGATAGACCGTGGGCGGAATACAGCTTCGTCCGCAGATATTTCTATATATCGGGGTAAACTGGCCGAAAAACGCCGATCCAACTCTATATCTAGTTGAACGGAAAACCCCCGAATTCGCGAAAAATTTTTGATGTTTTCGGTGAAAATCGGCGCAAAGCAACAAAAAATCGGGCAGATCGCCCGATTTTCGCCGCCTATCCCATGCTATCCCATCCCATCCTATCCCAGATAGGCTAGGCCATCTTGCCCGCAATCAACCGCGCCGCCAAGGCCGCATAGGCTTGCGCCGCAGGGCTATCGCCCAGCGCAATCGGCGTGCCAGCATCCCCCGCAAGGCGCACATCTATCGACAAGGGCAATTCGCCCAAAAACGGCAAGTCTAACCGCTGCGCCTCGGCGGCGACACCGCCATGGCCGAACAAATGCGCCTCATGGCCGCAATTGGGGCAAATATAAGTGGACATGTTTTCAATCAGCCCCAGAACGGGCGTTTTCAGTTTTGCAAACATATCCAATGCCTTGCGCGCATCCAGCAAGGCCACATCTTGCGGCGTCGAAACCACAATTGCCCCCGAAAGTTGGGTGCGCTGGCACAGCGATAGCTGGACATCCCCCGTCCCGGGGGGCAGGTCAATAATCAACACATCCAGCGTCCCCCATCGCACCTGCGTCAGCAGTTGCTGCAAGGCCCCCATCAGCATTGGCCCGCGCCAGATCACCGCCTCATCTTCGCGCAGCATCAAGCCAATGGACATCATCGTCACCCCATGCGCGTGCAACGGTTCGATGATCTTGCCATCGGGGCTGGCGGGGCGCTTGCTGACCCCCATCATGCGCGGCTGGCTGGGGCCATAGATATCGGCATCCAATAGCCCGACGCGCCGCCCTGCCCGCGCCAAAGCCACCGCCAAATTAGACGAGACAGTCGATTTGCCCACCCCGCCCTTGCCCGAGCCCACCGCCAAAATCCGTGCAATGCCGGAAATGGGCGCAGGCCCGCCTTGGTGTGGCGTGGGGTGCTGACCAATTTTCACCCCGCCGCCCAAATTGGGCGGTGCTTTGGGGCCATGGGCCGTCATCACGATTTGAACGCCCGTCACGCCCGGCGCCGATCTTAGCGCCGCCTCTGCCTGTGCCGCAACAGGGCCAAGCGCGCGCGCCTCATCGGGGCTGGCCGCCTC
>CAXNIF010000204.1:0-4239 GCA_964202345.1 Cypionkella sp. | reverse complement strand
CCTGCATTCCCCCCCCCCTTTGGCCCAGCATAACCCCGCCCAAAGAAAAACGCCCGCAGTTTTCACCACGGGCGTTTTGCATAAAGTTTTCCGCAAAATTAGCGGCGCAGACCTAGGCGGCCAATCAGGGACTGATAGCGCGCTTCGTCTTTTTTCTTGGTGTAGTCCAGCAGCTTGCGGCGCTGGGCAACCATCATCAACAGCCCACGGCGCGAGTGGTTGTCTTTTTTGTGGTCTTTGAAATGTTCGGTCAGGGTGGCAATGCGCGATGTCAAAATGGCAACTTGCACCTCTGGCGAGCCAGTATCGCCTTCTTTGGTGGCATATTCTTTGATAAGGCGTGCTTTTTCTTCAACAGTTATCGACATCGGGATCTCCTATACTAAGGGTTAAAGCACAAGCCGGGATGTCGTCCAGCAGGGCTGTTGCCGTCCAAAATCGCGGGCGGATGTGTGCCGTTACGGGATTTCACGTCAAAAGAAAAGTGAAAAATAGCGCCCGTAGGATTGGCCTGGGTTTGGCCTGCGCGCCGTTAACCCAGTTTCCAGATTTATCATCCGATTGCTAGATCATCGGATCAATCTATGGTAGAATAGACCTATGTTTTGGTTTTTTGGTAATTTTTTGGGCGCGATGTTTCATAAATGATTGAGATTATCGGTTTGATGACTGTGGTTTTTGCGGGGCTTTTCGCAGAAGGGCTTACAGCAAGCAAAAGCAATGAAGACACCTTTTCGGACTCTGACGCCGAAGATGGCATGCCTGAATCAAATGATAATCTGACCTTTCCAGATCAAGATGAAACACTGACGGGCGGCGAAGGCCAAGATATCTTGTTTGGGCGCGGCGGCGACGACGAGGTTCGCGGTGGTGCGGGCAATGATATGTTGGGGGGGCGCGCAGGTGATGACACTCTCTTTGGCGCGGATGGCGACGACGGTCTTTGGGGTGAAGATGGCAATGACAGCCTCAGCGGCGGTGCGGGCGCTGATTTAATCTATGGCGGCAATGGCGCTGATTCGCTGGCGGGCGATGCAGACGACGATATGCTTTATGCGGGCGCAGGCAATGACCTGTTGGACGGCGACGCTGGCAATGACAGCCTTTTTGGTGGTGAGGGTCTTGATACGCTTTCAGGCGGGCAAGGGGATGACGCCCTAGAGGGTGGCCTTGGGGATGACGTTATACATGGCGGTGCTGGCCGCGACGAATTGTTTGGTGATGCGGGCAACGATACCTTATGGGGCAATCTTCCAGATCAGGCAGACACCGACATTGATTTTTTGAATGGTGGTGCAGGGGATGATGTTTTGATGCTGGGCGCTGGAGATTATGGTCATGGCGGTGTGGGTGCCGACGATTTTATTATAACCGATTATGATACCAGCGGCGGGATCGTGCAGATCACCGATTTCAACCCAGCAGAAGACCAGATTATCATACTGTATGATCCAGCCTTGGCCTCGCCGCCCCAAGTGGCCGTGGAGTTGGACGCGATGGGCAATACGCAAATTCTTGTTGACGGCGAAGTCATGGCAAATTTGGGCATAGGTGCCATGATCAACGCCCAAGACATCATTTTGCGGGCAGAGTGACGCCGAACCGCCCCGTATTGGCCCAAACATCATTCATTTCGTGCTATTGAGGGGCTGCCATGCCATCGGCAGAATATGATAGCCAATATATAGCGGGTGTTTGGGCGCCCCTTCCTTGGTTAGACCCAAATGATACAGGGGTGTCGTTTGGCCGCGCAGCAACCTTTCCACTTCTGCGCCGCGATCTAAATGCGCCCCATGCGTGCCCCAAGCGCAGATCACCAAAGCGCCCCACTGCGCTGCTGCAAGGATCGCTGAATCATTCGCTTGGCCAATAGGATCGGCGGCGCGGCGCATGTCTTTTGGGTCGGTGGCCCGATAGGCAAAAATATTGACCACTTGAAACGCCCCATAGCCCATGGCGCGCGCCCGTCTTTCGCAGCGCTCGACGGTGGGATCATTTTGAAGCTCGGTCGCGGTCGACGGGTTCAGCATAACAAAAGTCACACGCGCCGCCGTTTCATCCCAAACCCGCGTTAGATTGTAGCGGAACTGTTCGCAATCAGAATAGACCGCCACGCTGGCGCGCAAAAGGTCACGGTGCTGGCGGGTGATCGTCATCACGCTCGTCCTGCGCAAATACGCGCGCGGGGTGCAAGGCACCGCCGCGATAATGGCCTACCGCCACAGCGCGCCCTTGAAAACTGGCCCAAGCTTCGGTGCCAAATTCCAAATGGCCGAGAACTTGCCCTGCATTGCCATGGCGCAACCGTGCCGCGCCTTCGGGCGTGCATTGCAATTCGGGCAGTCCGTGCAGGCCCACCTCTAAGGGCAGCAGATAGCTGTCCAATTGCGGCGTTTTTGCCATGCGGTCGATGTCATCAACACTCAGGCCGCGGTCGGCGTGAAATGGCCCAGACCACAGACGGCGCAGCCATGCGACATGGGCGCAAGTCCCCAAATCCGCGCCCAAATCGCGGGCGATGGCACGCACATAGCCGCCTTTGCCGCAGACCATCTCTAGCTCGACATGGTCGGCATCAGGGCGCGAGATGATGTCCAAACGATCCACCCATAAGGAGCGCGCGGCCAAATCCATCACCTCGCCCGCCCGCGCCAGATCATAGGCGCGGATCCCGTCCACCTTGACGGCAGAAACCTGCGGCGGCACTTGCCAGATGGCCCCACGAAAGGCAGGCAAAGCGGCAAGAATATCCGCATCGATGGGGCGGATGTCGCTGGTGGCAATCACCGCGCCTGCGGCATCATCGGTGCTGGTCGCCGCCCCAAATCGGATCATAAATCGATAGCATTTCAGCGCATCCGTGACATAGGGGACGGTTTTGGTCGCCTCGCCCAAAGCCACGGCCAAAACCCCTGTTGCATCAGGATCCAGCGTGCCTGCATGGCCCGCTTTTTGCGCGTTCAGCGCCCATTTCACCTTATTGACCACGGCGGATGATGTTATTCCAGCCGGCTTATCGACGATCAACCATCCCGATAGCGCACGCCCCTTTTTGCCCCGCGCCATTACTCGTCACTCGGGGTGTCTTTGGCGGCAATATCGCGCTGAACCGTTGGGTCGGAAAACAGCCGCCGCGCCTCGTCAAGGCGGTCAAAGGTTTCATCGGCACGGAATCGCAGTTCGGGTGCGTAGCGCAGCGTCATCTCATCGGCCACCATCTTGCGCAAAATTCCCTTGTGCCGCGCCAAGGCGGCGATGGCATCGGCAGCCGTCGCCGTGCCAGACATGGGCATCACATAGACAGTTGCCACGCGCAAATCTGGCGATACGGCCACTTCGCCCACCGTGACAGACATATCATTCAGCGCGGGGTCATGCACTTCGCCGCGCATCAAAATATCCGAGAGCGTGCGGCGGATCATCTCGCCGACGCGCAACATGCGTTGTGATGGCCCTTTGGCCGAGACTGTGCGTTTGTTTGCCATACCCCTCCTTTACGCTGCAAAGCGCGCGCCCGCAACGGCAGGCTTTCATTCGCATCAAAGCCGCGCTAAATGCCCTATAACATCAGGAGCGCGCGATGCAGAGCAATGAAACGACCATCAAAGTTGTTGTGACAGGTGCCACAGGGCGCATGGGGCAGATGCTCGTGCGCGAGATTGCCGCGCATCCCCAGTTGCATCTTGTCGGCGCAATCGAGAGGGCAGGAAACGTCCATTTAGGCCGCGACATCGGTGCAGTTTTGGGCGGGGCCGAGATGGGCGTTTTGGTCAGCGATGACGCGCTAGAGGTTTTTGCCAAGGCGCAAGCCGTGATCGACTTTACCGCGCCAGAGGCCACAGTGGAATTTGCAGCACTGGCAGCGCAGGTACGGCTGGTGCATGTCGTGGGGACAACGGGATTGCAGCCCAGCCATCATGCCAAATTGGATGCCGCCGCGCGTCATGCGGTGATTATTCAGGCAGGCAACATGAGCCTTGGCGTCAATTTATTGACCAAAATGACCCAGCAAGTGGCGGCGGCCTTGGGCGATGGATGGGACATCGAAATCATCGAGGCTCATCATAACAAAAAGGTTGACGCACCGTCAGGCACTGCCTTGATGTTGGGGCAGGCGGCGGCGCAGGGGCGCGGCGTGGAGTTGACCGCGCAGATGGAATCGGGCCGCCATGGAATCACGGGCGCGCGCGCAGGGCGCTATCGGGTTTTCGGCGATCCGAGGCGGCGACATCGTGGGCG
>CAXNIF010000203.1:0-4255 GCA_964202345.1 Cypionkella sp. | reverse complement strand
ATGGATATAAAAATCGCGCGCTTCGACATTGCTGGGCGTGGTTGATACCGTCAGATAGACGCAGCCCTGCGCGCGGGCAAATTCGCGCACCGCCCGCAGCATCGCCGTGCCCAGCCCTTGGCCGCGCGCCGTTTGTGCTACAAATAAATGATGCAAATCCATGCCGCGCTCGCCGTATTGGGCGCGCATCAAAGGCAACATCAGCGCATAGGCCCGCACATCGCCGCCCGTTTTGGCCACCAAACCATGCGCCCAAGGCACGGGCCCGAACAAATCTCGCGCCAAGGTCTGGGCGCTGGCCAGGGCGGTATCGCCGTGGTGCCGCGCCAAGTCTTGCATCAATGTCAAGACCTGCGGCAGATCGCTTTGGTTTATGGGGCAGATGTCCAAGACATGTCCCCGATCATATCTGTTTGGGGCGCAGCACCAGCCACAAAAGCGCGCCGCCCGCCAAGACTAAAAACGGCAACATCGCCATATTCACCGCCGACCAACCCGCCTGCACCGAGGCCCCCGAGCAATTCATCAACCCCCCCGAAGACAGGCTGGCCAAAGTCACGCCGCCAAAAACGATCAGATCGTTCAGCCCCTGCATCCGGCCCCGCTCTTGCGGGGTGATGGCATTGGTCAGCAGGGTTGTTGCGCCAATAAAGCCAAAATTCCAGCCCAGCCCCAATAAGATGAGCGCGATAAAGAATTGGCTAAGCTCTACCCCCGAAATGGCCACCGCCCCGGCCATGGCCAAGATAACCAGACCCGTGCCCATGATCCGCGGCGCGCCAAAGCGGGCGATCAGATGGCCGGTAAAAAAACTGGGCGCATACATGGCCAAGACATGTGCCGTGACCACATTTGCCGCATCCGCCGTCTCAAATCCGCAGCCAACAACTGCCAGCGGCGATGAGGTCATCACCAGATTCATCAACGCATAGGAGACCGTTGCCACCACCACCGCCACCGCCACTTCGGGCGATTTCATCAATTCGCGCCGCGAGCGGCCAGCATCTTCGCCTTGTGCGCGGGGCGGCAATTTTGGAATATTCAAAAAGGCAAATAGAAAAACGCCTGCTAGATTTAGTACAATGACCGTCAGATAGCTGCCCAAAAACGGAATAACCATCGATTGTGCCGTCAGCTTGACCAACTCTGGCCCAAAGACCGCCGACAGCAGCCCCCCCGCCATCACATAAGAAATGGCTTTGGGGCGATAGCTGTCCGAGGCCATATCCGCGGCGGCAAAGCGGAAAAATCCTTGGGCCGACATATAGACGCCCGTGAACAGCCCGCCCAAGACGAACAGCCAAAAATTCGATTGATACAGGCCCAAGGCACTGATTGCGGCGCCCAGCGCGCCAAAGCCCGCGCCCAGCACAAAGCCCGCCCGCCGCCCAAAGCGGGCCATGATCAAAGACAGCGGACTGGCCGCCATCATCGATCCCACCACCATGGCCGAAATCGGCAATGTGGCCCAACACGGATTGCTGGCAAGGCTTTGCCCCGCAAGTCCTGCGATGATGAACATCATGGGAAGTTGCGCCCCCATAACCGCCTGCGAGGCGACCAGAACAGCGACGTTGCGACGGGCGATGATATCTGATTGTGTCATGGGCAATGGTTAGGACGCCGCCGCGCGCCCTGCAACCCCCAAAGGAGATCACGCGATGGTAGGTCGCATATTGCACAGCGACGATTGTATCCGCGAAGGGGCGGATTGGCTGGCCAAGACCGAGCCGCGCTTTGCCGAGGCTTTGGCGCAAACGGGCCCCTTGCCGCTGCGCCGCCAAGCGGATGGGTTTACCGCGCTGCTCGATGCCATTGTGGGACAGCAGGTGTCGGTGGCGGCCGCCGAGGCGATTTGGCGGCGCATGGAGGCGGCGGGCGTCACCCAGGCAAAGGGGATTTTGGCCGCCAGCCTAGATGATCTGCGCGCCGTCGGCCTGTCGCGGCAAAAGGCCAGCTATGCGCGCGCCCTGGCCGAGGCGGGTCTTGACTATGACGCCTTGCGCCGCGCGCCCGATGCCGAGGTGGTGCAGACCTTGGTCGCGGTCAAAGGGATCGGGACATGGACAGCCGAGATTTACGCCATGTTTGCCCTTGGCCGCGCCGATGCTTTTGCGGCGGGAGATTTGGCTTTGCAAGAATCCGCCCGCGCGCTGTTTGGACTTGCGGCGCGCCCCAATGATCGGCAATTGCGCGCGCTGGCGGCACCATGGTCGCCGTGGCGCAGCGTTGCGGCGCGCCTGCTTTGGTCGTATTATCATGTCGTCAAACAGCGAGAGGGGATCAGATGAGCGCGCCATTAAAATTCGCACGTCGCGGGGCACCGCTGGGCACCGCGCGGCAGATGGTGGTCTTTGTCCATGGCTATGGCGCCGATGGGGCCGATCTTTTGTCGCTGGCCGATCCGTTAACGCCTCATTTGCCCGATACCGCTTTTTATGCCCCCGACGCCCCCCAGCCGTGTTCGGGAAATCCCTTTGGCCGTCAATGGTTTGCGATCCCTCGTTTTGATGGCAGCACAGAAGCGCAGGCGCAATTGGGCCTAGAGGCGGCCGCTGCGGATCTAAACAGTTTTTTGGATGCGCGGCTAACTGAGGAAGGATTGACCGCTGAGCGATTGATTTTGCTGGGTTTTTCCCAAGGCGCGATGATGTCGCTGCACATCGCCCCGCGCCGCGATACCCCCCTTGCGGGCGTTGTCGCTATTTCTGGAAAACTGATGTATCCCAATGACTTGTCGGGTTCAGTAAAGGTAAGGCCTGAAGTTTTGCTGATCCATGGCGATGCCGATGATGTCGTCCCATTTGAAGAAATGCAGCGGGCGGGGCAAGCCTTGCATGCGGCGGGCATTGTCACCTATGGCCATGTCATGCACGGCATGGGCCACGGCATTGCCCCCGATGGGCTGCAAGTGGCATTGTCGTTTATGGCGCAGCGGTTTGGGCTTTAGCGCTGCGCTTGGCCGAGACTGTCCAAATAGGCGGCGCAGCCCGTGAGGGCGGCGTAATCATCTTCAACGATCTGCACGCTGAAATTGCCCATAAATGCGCCAAAGCGCCCTTTGTCACAAAAGGCATCTTTCAGGCCCAGCGGCGCAAAATAAGGCGACATGGCGCGGGCCACGCCGCCGATCAAATAGATCCCGCCAAAGGGCAAATGGATCAGCGCCAGATTGCCCAGCTCTGCCCCCAAAACCCCAACATAAATTCGCCCCGTCTCTTGTGCGGCGGCTTCGCCTTGGGCCAGGCGCGCCATGATCTCGGCGGCGCTGAGCGTGATCTCTTGCCCCAATTCATGGGTGACAAAGGCATAGACACGTTCCAGCCCGCGCCCCGCCAGAACATCTTCGACGCCCGCAAATCCATGGGCATGGGGGCCCGTTTGGGACAAAAACTGCGACAGGCGAAAATCGCGTTCGCTGCGAATGGGCATCGAGATATGGCCACATTCGGACGCGGCCACAAGGCGTGTGCCGCCCGCCAGATGCACCGGGGCGGCGTTCATTCCCGTGCCCACGCCGACCACCAGCATCGCGGCATCTTTGGCTTGCGGGCCTGAAATGACGCTGCGCAAATCCTGCGGGGCGATATGGCCCAGCGCATGGCCTTGGGCCTGAAGATCGTTCAAAATGGCACTGCGCGCTGCACCTGTTGCGCCCTCTAGCATCGCGGAATCGATGCGCCAATCCAAATTGGTCATCACCGCCACGCCGTCACGCACGGGGCCCGCGGCGGCCACGCAAACGCCGTCAACGCCTGCTGTCCCTTCGTCGCGCAGATACTGGCGCAGCACCGCGCCCAAATCGGGAAACTGCGCATTCAGATAGCGCCGAATGCTGCCTTTGCGCACGGTTGCGCCATCGGCCAGGGCCACACGCGTATTCGTTCCGCCAATATCCGCCAGCAGGGCAAGCGCAGCCATCGCATATTCCTTTTCTTTTCCTTGGGGCTTTCTAACCGCTTTGCCCCTAAACTCAAGATGCTGCGGGTCTTTTGGTGCAATTCGCTGAAAATCCTGCACCTCGCCTCTTGCACAAGGGGCCAATTGATGAAACAGGGCGGTGTCAAACGATCCTTCCCTTGCCCATGGAGGCCGATATGGAAATTCGCGAGGCGCTTACCTTTGACGATGTTCTACTTGTGCCCGCCGCCAGTTCGGTGTTGCCGTCAGATGCTGATACATCGACCTATGTCACCAAATTGGTGCGGATGAATATTCCGCTGCTCTCATCGGCGATGGATACCGTGACGGAATC
>CAXNIF010000202.1:0-4259 GCA_964202345.1 Cypionkella sp. | reverse complement strand
ACGGCGCATTGCACCTCGACCATGCGGGCCTCGACCCCGTCAAATGCCACTGTATAGGCCCGCGCCACCATCACCCTACCCCAAAACTTTGGTTAACGGATAAGGTCGAAACCTTTACGAATGGTAAATGGCCATGAATTTCGGCCAAGCTTCGGGATCGGCCACCGTTTTGTCGCGGCAAAAAGCATTGCAAAAGCCAAAGCGGCGCGCGCCCAAGTCCAGCGCATGGGTGATTTTCGCGCCCGAATAAGGGCAGCAGTCATTCACGCAAACGGGCTGGGCGGCAAACTCTGCATCACTGACCGCTTGCGCGGTCAAAACGGGCGGGCTGGGCCATGGGCGGGTGGGATAGGCGCGCCGATAGGTTTCTTGGTCAGCGCCGTCCACCAGCCCCATCGCCCGCCAACGCCGAAAAGAGGGATGCGCAAGATGCGCGGCAACATAGGCCTGCGCTTGCGCCGAGACGGGCAAATTATAGCCTGCAATCCGTGCGGCCACGGGGGCAAAAAATACATCCGCCGCGCTATAGGCGCCGCAGAGCCATGGCCCTTGGCTGTTTGATTGGGCGCGCCCCCATGTCCAGATGGTTTCCAGCCGCTCTAGGTCAGCCAGCACTGCCGCCGTTGGGGCGCAATCTAAATAGGACAGGCGCAGATTCATTGGGCAATAGCTGCGCAAAGCCTCAAACCCCGCGTGCATCTCGCTCGCCAAAACGCGGGCGGTGGCACGGGCGCGCGCGTCTTTTGGCCAAATCGCCGCCTCTGGATGACGCGACGCCAATTCCTCGGCGATGGCTAAAGATTCGAACAAGATTGTCCCATCATCACACAGCAATGTGGGCGCCGTGCGCGCAGGGCCATAAGGCGCAAGCATCTTGGCCAATTCATCGGTGTAAAGACGCGCACTTTGGGTCTGGACGGGCAGACCAAAGGCGTCAAACAACAGCCAGCCCCTTAGCGACCAACTGGAATAGCTGCGCCCCCCGATGATAAGCCGATATGTCATTAAAAAAACTCCGCTTTCTGCGCGCGTTGCGCCTGCTGCCCGCGCCGCACTTGCTGGCGTGATGTGCATAGCACCCGCTGGGACAACAATAAAGTGATCCAATCCAGCAGTGACAGCGTATATTTTTTAAACATGGCGCAAACGCGCCGCCATTTCAGGGGGTTAAACAATGGCACTTGACGGCTATAACGACCATATCCTGCCGCGCGCCGCGCGCCGCGCCGAATTGCTTGATGCGGAAACAGAATTGCAACTGGCCTATGCATGGCGCGATCACCGTGATGAAGCGGCGCTGCATCGCTTGATCACTGCCTATATGCGGCTGGCGATTTCCATGGCCTCAAAGTTTCGCCGCTACGGCGCGCCGATGAATGATTTGATCCAAGAGGCCAGCCTTGGCCTGATGAAAGCCGCCGAAAAGTTTGACCCAGATCGCGGCGTGCGCTTTTCGACCTATGCCGTTTGGTGGATCAAAGCCAGCATCCAAGACTATGTGATGCGCAATTGGTCGATGGTGCGCACCGGCTCAACATCGGCACAAAAGGCGCTGTTCTTTAACCTAAAGCGCGTGCAAGCCAAACTGGCCCGCGAGGCCGAAGCCTTGGGCATGACGCTAGACCAACATCAACTGCGCGAGAAAGTCGCCATTGAAATTGGCGTCTCGCAGGCGGAAGTGGCCATGATGGAGGGGCGTCTTGCGGGCAGTGATGCCTCGCTGAACGCAACCCAAGCCAGCGATGAAGACGGGCGCGAATGGATTGACGTGCTGGAAGACGACGGCCCAGGGGCGGCAGAGCAAGTCGAATATGCCCATGACCAAGCGCGGCTGCGCGGCTGGATGGCCGATGCTTTGGCCAGCCTTTCGGCGCGCGAACGCCATATCGTCGCCCAGCGCCGCCTGATCGAAGAGCCGCGCACCCTTGAATCACTTGGTGCAGAGCTGGGCCTGTCCAAAGAGCGTATCCGCCAAGTGGAAGCCGCCGCCTATGCCAAACTGCGCCGCCATCTTGAAGGGAACGCCCCCGACGTGCTGGCCCTGTTATAGGGAGTTGAGTTTCCCCCCCGCTGCGCCTAGACCTATAGCATCGCGTAGCGGGGTTTCATCCATGGCACAAAAACGGGTTTTGCTGATCATCGGCGGCGGAATTGCCGCCTATAAATCGCTGATCCTGATCCGCCTGTTGCGTGGGGCGGGCATGATGGTGACGCCCGTCCTCACCCGCGCTGGGGAAGAATTTGTTACCCCCCTGTCCGTCTCTGCCTTGGCTGGGGAAAAGGTGCATCGCGCATTGTTTGATCTGACTGACGAGGCCGAGATGGGCCATATCGAGCTGTCGCGCAGTGCGGATTTGATCGTGGTCGCCCCGGCCACCGCCGATTTGATGGCCAAAATGGCCAGCGGACGGGCAGATGATTTGGCCTCTACCTTATTGCTGGCCACAGACACGCCCGTGTTGCTGGCCCCTTCGATGAATGTGCGAATGTGGCATCATGCGGCGACTCAGCGCAATTTGGCCACCCTGCGCGGAGATGGGATTGGCGTTATCGGGCCAAGCCATGGAGATATGGCCTGCGGTGAATTTGGCCTTGGGCGCTTGGCGGAGCCTGAGGAAATTTTGGCCGCGATCACCGCGCGGCTTATGGATGGGCCGCTGGCGGGAAAGCATATCATTGTCACCTCTGGCCCCACGCATGAACCGATTGACCCCGTGCGCTATATTGCCAATCGCTCGTCGGGGGCGCAGGGGGCGGCGATTGCTGCGGCGCTGCGCGATTTGGGGGCGCGCGTGACCTTTGTGTCGGGCCCTGCCAGCGTGCCACCGCCAGAGGGGGTGCAGGTCGTGGCAGTCGAGACGGCTGCTCAAATGCAAGCGGCTGTAATGGCGGCCCTGCCCGCCGATGGGGCGGTGATGGCGGCGGCAGTGGCCGATTGGCGGGTGGCCAATGCCTCCGACCAGAAAATGAAGAAAACCACCTCTGGCCTGCCCGTGTTGGAATTCGCCGAAAACCCTGACATTCTGGCAGATCTGTCGAAATCCACCAATCGCCCGCGTCTTGTTGTGGGCTTTGCGGCTGAGACGCAGAATCTGGCCGAATATGCGGCGCAAAAACGCGCGCGCAAGGGCTGCGATTGGATTGTTGCCAATGATGTGTCCCCTTCTTCGGGTATCATGGGAGGCACTGAAAACGCTGTCACGCTGATCACCGATCAGGGCGTCGAAGAATGGCCGCGCCTTTCTAAAGTTGAAACCGCGCAGCGCCTCGCCGCCCGTATTGCCGCGGCTTTGGGGGCTGGATGACACTCCAAGTTTTGATGCTTTGGGAAAAATGGGCCGATCAAAGCCTGGGCCTACCCGCCTACCAAACCACAGGCGCGGCGGGGGCGGATGTGCGCGCCAATCTGCCGCCCGATCAGCGCGCGGCAGGCATCACCTTGGCCCCAATGGCGCGCAAAGTCATTCCAACGGGGCTGCGCGTGGAAATCCCCGCAGGATACGAAATGCAACTGCGCCCGCGCTCGGGTCTTGCGCTGAACCACGGCATTTCCCTGCCCAACACCCCCGCCACGATTGACAGCGATTATCGCGGCCCCTTGGGGGTGGCGCTGATCAATCTGGGCGATGCGCCCTATACCGTGGCGCATGGCGAGCGGATTGCGCAGGCGGTGATCGCCCCCGTGGTGCAGGCACGGTTTGCGCTGACCGATACCCTAAGCGAAACCCAACGCGGCGCGGGCGGGTTTGGTTCAACGGGGCGGACATGATGCTGTTTTTGATCGCTATTTTGATCTGGTTGATCGGCATGCGCCGCAAAATCACTTTTTGGCGCAGCTATGCCCCTTTGATTGGTCTTTGGATGGTGTCACTTGCGATAAGTCTGATCTTGCCCGAAACGTCGCAAATCCGACTGTTTTTTGGTGGTGATCCCCGCGTGTTGATCATTTTCGGGGGTCTTGCGGCCTTGGCGACCCTTTACTGGTTTGCCCTGTCCGTCATTCGTCGCCGTGCGACGGAAAAAGGGCCAGATGCCATGGTGGGCCCATTTGCCAAGTTCGAACTTGCCCGCTATTCTCGCCATATCCTGCTGCGCGAAATTGGCGGGGCGGGGCAGGCGCGGCTAAAGGCGGCAAAGCTGTTGGTGATTGGCGCAGGCGGGCTGGGATCGCCCGCGCTGATGTATCTGGCCGCCGCTGGGGTTGGCACGATTGGCGTGATCGACGATGACGTGGTCGAGGACAGCAACCTTGCCCGCCA
>CAXNIF010000201.1:0-4266 GCA_964202345.1 Cypionkella sp. | reverse complement strand
CCGCAACACCGCGCCCCACGGGCAGCATATAAGACAGGTTTTCATCCACCGCCCAAGCGCCCGCCCAATCATGACTGCCGATGATAACGGGCGTCACCCCGTCATTCAAATTGCGAAAAGGCATGCCCTCGGGCGCATCAGCCGTGCCTTCGGGGGCCGCTTCAACCCAAACGGGGCCACCCTCATAGCGGCCCGGAAAGCCATCTAGCAAGTAAAAGCTGCGCCCAAGCACATGATCTTGCGGCACGGGTTCAAGGGGCGGAATATCAAGACCAACGGTCAAGGCTTGCAAGGCCGCTCCTTCGGGCGCACTGGGCAAATCGCCGCTGCGGGTGTCAAACATAATCATCCCGCCCGTGCGCAAAAAGCGATTCAACTTTGCCAATGCCTTGGGCGAAGGCAGCGCTTGCTGGGCGCTGATGGGCCAATAGAGGAACGGGAAAAAATCCAACTCATCCGTTTCGATATCTACGGCGATGGGCAATTCTGGCTCGATATTGGTGCGATAGGCCAGCACCTCGCCAAGGCCGCGCAGCCCTGCGGCGGCGATGTCATCGACGGCGGCATCCCCCGTCATCACATGCGCCAGCACCACGCCGCGCGTGGCGCGCAATGCGGCAAAATCCGTGGCCACAGCTTGCGCTTGGGCCTGCGGTGCGGGCAGCACCAAAAACAATAGGCCAATCAGGGCCAAGCCCGCCGCTTTTCTCATCGACCTTCCGCTGACCTGCCCGCCCCCCAACCGCCCCGCCAAAACCAAGCTGGCCAGAGCATCCGTCATCATCAGCAGGGCGGCCAAGGCCAGCAGCGGGCCTTTGGCCTGAACAGGCGGGCGTTGATCTGCGCCGCGCAAGCGCACCGTGGCCGGCCAGTCAAAGGCGCGCATCTCATCGCCCGTCTGAACCACATTCAGCGCAATTTTGCGCGTCTTTCCCGCATAAAGACCTGCGGGAACGGCGGCGCTGGGCCCGGCTTGCAGCGCGTCCCACAAATCACCGCCACTCACCCCCGCAAGGCCCGCCCCATCTTGGGCATTGCCAAATGGCCCCGTCAGGCGTTCGGGTTGCCAGGCGCTGGCCAACACGTCTTGCGCGCTTGCACCATCGCTGCGGCCAGCCACAGAAAGCCGCTCTAGCATTTGCACAAACAGGCCCGATAGGGGCAGGTTTGACCATTCCGCATTGGCGGTAATGTGAAACAGAACGATCTGCCCCGCCCCTAAATTGCGCCGCGTCACAAGGGGCGTGCCATCGGCCAGCGCCGCCAGCGTCGCTGCGGCAAGTTCGGGGTCTGGCTGGGCCAAAACCTGCGCGGTCACGGTGACATCTTCGGTCACTTGCAGCCCCGCAAAGGGGCTATTGGCATCAAAGGGGGCCAGGGTCTTGGACTCGCCCCAACTCATGGCGCCGCCCGTCACACGCCCGCCCGCGCGCAACCGCACGGGCAAAAAGTCATCGCCCGCCTCCTCCTCGCCATTCCCGGCAACGGCGGCCAATCTTGGCCCGGCAAAGCGCAGCAAGGTGCCGCCTTGGTTGATCCACGCCGTCAGGGATTCGGCTTCTGACGCGGCAATTTTGGCAACATCGGCCAGAATGATCGTATCTGGCCCTTGGGGCAAAACCTCGGCAATCGTGCCGCGCAGAATATCCGAAGTTGGGGCAAGCGCCACGTTCAGATAATGCGTGGGCGACAGCAATTGCAGCCCCTCTGCCGCGACAGATGGGGCGATAAGGGCGACTTTTCGGCGCTTGAGCGTGTCATCTGTCAGGCTAACCGCCCCTGCACTGCGCTGGCCTTCGATGTCAAAATGCGTGATGCGGCTGCGCAATTCGGGCGGCAAGCGAAAGCGCACGCTGGCCGCCGCCGCGCCCGAGTCAAATCGCGCCGCCGCGCGGCCCAATTCGGCCTGCGCCCCATTGGGGGCCGTGCCGATGGCCAAAACCGTGACCTCAGCGGGCAAGGGCGTGGCCAAGCGCTGCACGGACGCCACGATCTCGCCCTTTTCAAAACCGGCAGGGGCCATGCCATAGGCAGGGCGCGCGGGCAATATCACTACGAGGGGCCCTGCCGCTTGCAATGCAGCCAAAAGCGCGTCGCGCCCCCGGTGATTTAGCCCGTCACTCAGCCACAGCGTTTCAAACCGCGCCCCTTGCAAAACCTGCGCAAAAGCCGACATGTCATCGGGCGCGCGCGCTTCGGGAATGGCGGCAGCCAAGCTTGCCGCCAAGACATCGGCGCTTTGCCATTGTGGTGGGGCGGGGGCATCGGTCAGGCGAATACTGGCCGCCACGCGCCCTTGCCGCCCTGCCTCGGCCAAGGCCACCAGCGCCGCCTCGCGCAGGGCAGGCCAATCTTGCGCCTGGGCCCAACTGGCATCCATCACAATCAGCAGCGGCGCATCGCTTTGCCCCACCAAGAGCGGCCCGCGCGAAGGCCCGGCAAAGCCCACAATCGCCGCCGCCACCGCCAAGGCCCGCAACACCAGCAGCCACCAAGGCGTGCGATCGGCGCTGCGGCGGGCATCATTTAGGCCCAAAAGCAAAATCACCGCAGGAAAGTAACGGCGGATCGGCGCGGGCGGCATGGCGCGCAAAATCAACCATAATACGGGCAAAGCCAGCAGCCCCCACAAAAGGGCAGGCGCGGCAAATGACCAGCCCAGCAGCGTCATCGCATGGCCCCCGAAATCGCATGATGGGCCCAAATATAGGCATCAAGCGGCGGCCGATCGGTTTGGTGCACAAAATAGCCCCAACCCAGACGGCGCGCCAACGCGGCCAATTCATCTTTGCGCGCCGCCAAACGGGCCTGATAGGCCGCGCGCAAATCGGCGGCGCTTTGGGTCTCGTGACGCAAACTGCCGCCCATCGACAAAAACACAGTCCGCCCCGCATAGGGAAAACTTTCCTCCGCCGGGTCTAGGATTTGCAGCAAAATACCGCGCGCGCCGCGATCTGCAGCGGCGGTCATGGCCGATTGCAAACCCGCCATTGGCCCCAAAAAATCGGACAAATATACGATATGATCGGCACGATTCGCGCCCGTCATGGCCGCGCCGTAATCATCTGTGCGGGGCAAGTCTGCCAATTGCGCCAGCATTTGCCCCAGTTGCGCGCGCCCCGTCTTGGCAGGGCCAGCGTGCACCCAGCCCACCCTTTCGCCGCCGCGCAGCAAGGCCACCGCCAAGGCCAGCGCCAACAGTTGCGCACGCTCGGACTTACTCACCATGCCCTTGCTGGCAAAGCGCATGGATTGCGCGCCATCGGCCCATAGCGCCACGGTGTTCAGCGCCTGCCATTCGCGCTGGCGCACATAAGGCGCATCGGTTTTGGCAGATCGGCGCCAATCGATGGATTGGGCCACATCCCCCGCCATCGCGGGGCGGTATTGCCAAAAGGCATCTCCCGCCCCTGCCCTGCGCCGCCCATGCGCGCCAAAAGACAGCGATCCCGCCAAGTGCTGCGCCTGCGCCAACAATGCAGGCAAGGCATGGCCCAGCCCTTGGGCATCGGCGCGCAGATCGGCGGTCTGGCTCATGCCGCCGCCTCTTGCGGCAAATGGCGCGCCACGGCGTTTGCGATCACCTCGGCCAAAGTCTCGCCCTTGGCGCGCGCGCTGTAGGTTAGGGCCATGCGATGCACCAAAACGGGCTGGGCCAAACCCGCGACATCAGCCAGATTAGGTACCAAGCGCCCGTCCATCAGCGCGCGGGCGCGCACGGCCAGCATCAAGGCCTGCGCCGCGCGCGGGCCTGGCCCCCAGGCCAGCGTGCCCGCCAATGCCCGCCCTTCGGCCTCGCTGGGGCGGCAGGCGCGCACCAAAGTCAAAATCGCATTCACCACGCCATCGCCCACGGGCATTTTGCGGATCAACGACTGCGCGGCAATCACCTCATCTTTGGAAAAGACGCCATGCGCCGCGCCCATCTGCTCGCCTGTCGTTGCCAATAAAATCGCGCGCTCCTCCTCGCGGCTGGGATAGCTGACGTCGATCTGCAACAAAAATCGGTCAAGCTGCGCCTCGGGCAAAGGATAGGTGCCTTCTTGCTCGATGGGGTTTTGCGTGGCCAAAACGTGAAAGGGCGGGCCAAGGACGCGGGCCTGCCCCGCTACAGTTACTTCGCGCTCTTGCATGGCTTGCAACAAGGCCGATTGCGTGCGCGGGCTGGCGCGGTTGATTTCATCGGCCATCAGCAATTGGCAAAACACGGGCCCTTGCAAAAAGCGAAAGGCGCGCGCCCCGTCTGCGGCGGTTTCCAGCACCTCG
>CAXNIF010000200.1:0-4288 GCA_964202345.1 Cypionkella sp. | reverse complement strand
CACGCTGCGCCCTGCCTTGGCCGATGTTTGCACGGCCCAAGCGGTGCGCGGATCCTTGCTGCTGGCCCGCGAAGGCATCAATGGCACGATCGCAGGCAGCGCCGAGGGCATCCGCGCCGTGCTTGCCTATATCCGCAGCTTGGATGGATTTGCGGCGCTAGAGCATAAGGAATCCTTTGCGCCGCACATGCCTTTTGGCCGTATGAAGGTAAAGCTAAAGCGCGAAATTGTCACCATGGGCCTGCCCGATGTTGATCCTTTGGCCCAAGTGGGCAGCTATGTCGCCCCGCAAGATTGGAACGCGCTGATTGCCAGCGATGATGTGGCTGTGATTGACACACGCAACGATTATGAGGTGCAGATCGGCACGTTCAAAGGCGCAGTTGACCCCAATATTCGCACCTTTCGTGATTTTCCTGCCTGGTGGGAGGCGAACAAAGACGCCTATCGCGGCAAGCGCATCGCGATGTTTTGCACAGGCGGCATTCGCTGTGAAAAATCCACCAATTATTTGCTGTCCCAAGGGGTGAACCAGGTTTTTCACCTTAAGGGCGGCATTTTGAAATATCTTGAAGATATCCCCTCAGGCCAAAGCCTATGGGACGGGCAATGCTATGTTTTTGATGGGCGCGTCTCGGTTGGGCATGGGCTGGTGCCGGGTTCATATGACACCTGCCACGCTTGCCGCCGCCCAATCAGCGCGCAAGACAAGGCCAGCCCCGATTATGAGCGCGGCGCGGCCTGTCCTAAATGCAAGGACGAATACAACGACACCGACCGCGCTCGCTTTCGCGAGCGTCAACGCCAGATTGATCTTGCCGCAAAGCGCGGCGCGCAAAGCTTTGTGACCAATCGGCTGGACTAGTCTTGATTTCGCCCCGCTCTTAGGCCACTGCTGGGCCATAACATTCATAGGCGCGTCATGGCACATCTTACCCGTATCGACCAAACTTTCGCACGGCTGAACGCCGCCAAGAAAAAGGCCTTTGTGGCCTATATGATGGCGGGCGATCCCGATATGGCGCGCGCGCTGGCGGTGATGCAAGGCATGCCCGCTGCAGGCGTTGACATTATCGAACTTGGCCTGCCCTTTACCGACCCGATGGCCGATGGCGAAACAATCCAGCTTGCAGGCCAGCGCGCGCTGGAATCTGGAATGACGCTGGACAAGACATTGCAGATGGTGCGCGATTTTCGCGCGGGCGATTCCACAACGCCGATTGTCTTGATGGGCTATTACAACCCGATCTATGCGCGCGGTGTGGATTTGTTCTTGGCGCAGGCCAAAGAGGCGGGGATTGACGGGCTGATCATCGTTGATCTTCCCCCCGAAGAAGACAGCGAATTGTGCCTGCCCGCCCAAGCGGCTGGGATCAATTTTATCCGTCTGGCCACCCCCACCACCGATGCCAAGCGCCTGCCCAAAGTGCTGCAAAACACGTCGGGCTTTGTATATTACGTCTCGATCACAGGGATCACGGGGGCCGCGGCGGCCAGTGCAGCGGACGTGGCCCCAGAGGTGGCACGCATCAAGGCCAGCACCGATTTGCCGGTGATTGTGGGGTTTGGCATTAACTCTGCCGACAGCGCCCGCGATATTGCCGCGGTGGCCGATGGCTGTGTGGTGGGCAGCGCCATTGTCAAAGAAATCGCCAGCGCCAAATCGGTGAGCCAGGTCTTAGACTTTGTGGCGGGCTTGGCCGCGGGTGCCCATTCGGCCTAACGCAACGTTCAACGTGACATCAAAAAGATGGCGCGGCATGCTGATGTAAAGGAGCGCGCCATGCCATACCCTAATTTGCTATCTCCCATTACCCTTGGGCCGATCACGCTGAAAAATCGCATCGTGATGGGGTCGATGCATATGGGCCTGGAAGAGGGGCGCGACCCTGCCGCCTTGGCCGCCTTTTACGCCGAGCGCGCGCAGGGCGGTGTGGGGCTGATTGTGACAGGCGGCATTGCGCCCAATCTCGAAGGCGCAGTTTACGCAGGTGCGGCGGCGATGCTTGGCGAAGATGACATCGCCTTTCACAAGCCGATCACCGATGCCGTTCATCAAAACGGCGGGCGCATTGTGATGCAGATTTTGCATGCGGGCCGCTATGCGTATAGCCCGTGCTGCGTGGCCCCCTCACCGATCAAATCACCGATTTCGCCTTTTGCCCCGCGCGGCTTGTCCAGCGCCGAAGTCAGCGCGCAATTGGATCAGTTTGCCCATGCAGCCCTTCGCGCGCGCGATGCAGGCTATGACGGGGTCGAGGTGATGGGCTCGGAAGGATATTTTCTCAATCAGTTTTTGGTGACCCATACCAATCAGCGCGATGATGAATGGGGCGGCCCCTATGCCAATCGGATGCAAGCCCCCGTTCAGGCTGTGGCCCGCATTCGCGCGGCGCTTGGGCCTGATTTCTTGATTATCTATCGCATTTCCTTGATCGATCTCATCCCCAATGGCAGCACTTGGGACGAAGTTGGCACCCTAGCCCGCGCCATTCGAGATGCTGGTGCGAATGTGCTGAACACAGGGATAGGCTGGCACGAGGCGCGGGTGCCCACCATCGCCACATCCGTGCCGCGCGGGGCCTTTGTGCATTTGGCGGCGCGTTTGCGGGCGGAAAACATCCTGCCTGTCATCGCCACCAACCGCATTAACACCCCCGATCTGGCCGAGGATATCTTGGCGCGGGGCGCTGCTGATATGGTCTCCATGGCGCGGCCATTTTTGGCCGATAGCCAATTTGTGGCCAAGGCGGCGGCAGGGCAGGCGGCGCAAATCGCCCCTTGTATTGCCTGCAACCAAGCCTGCCTTGACCATACGTTTTCGGGAAAAAGCGCGACATGTCTTGTGAACCCCCGCGCGGGGCGCGAATTGACCTTGCGCTACGATCCCGCCCCAATGGCGAAAAATGTAACCATCGTCGGCGGCGGCGCGGCGGGGATGATGGCGGCGATTGTGGCCGCAACGCGCGGGCATAAGGTTTCGCTCTATGAGGCAGAAGACGTTCTGGGCGGGCAATTAAACCTAGCGCGGCAAGTGCCGGGGAAAGAAGAGTTTCATGGCCTTGTCGATTGGTTCTGCGCTGAGGTCGCGCGGCTCGGGGTGCAGGTGCATTTGAACACCCGTGCCGATTTGGCCGATCTGCAAGGCGCAGATGAGGTGATCATCGCCACCGGCACCGCCCCCCGCCGATTGGATATCGAAGGGGCACACCAAGCGCTGAGCTATACCGAGGTTCTGCGCGGTGCGCCCATGGGCGCGCGGGTGGCCGTGTTGGGGGCAGGGGGTATCGGCTTTGACGTGGCCGAATACTTGACCGCTGGCGCGCATAGCCCCAGCCTTGATCTGCCCCTATGGCAGCGCGAATGGGGCGTGGGCGACCCTGCCAATCAGGCGGGCGGCCTCACCGCCCCGCGCCCCGAAGCCCCCGCGCGCCACGTTACGCTGATGCAGCGCAAATCGGGCAAGCTGGGGCGGGGTTTGGGCAAAACCACAGGCTGGATTCACCGCGCCGCACTCGAGGCGAAGGGTGTGGAAATGCTGGGCGGCGTCGCGTATCGCGCCATCACCCCGCAGGGCGTGCTGATTGCCCAAGGCGGGGCGGAACGGCTGGTTGCGGCGGATACAGTGGTGATCTGCGCCGGCCAAATCAGCCAGCGCGATTTGGCCAATAGGGCAAGTGCTGCGGGCCTAAAGGTGCATATCATCGGCGGGGCCGACATGGCTGCCGAACTCGACGCCAAGCGCGCCATAGCCCAAGGCGCGGAATTGGCAGCGGGGATTTAACGCGGGGCCGAAAGGGGGGCTATGCGCCCCCCAGCCGCTTCGCGGCTTCCCCCGCAGGATATTTTTCAAGAGAAGAAATCCCTGCCTCTTTTCTTCTCTTGGAAAATATCCGCAGGGGTGAATGGGCCAAAGGCCCAGAGGGGCGCGCGCGCCCCTTTACACGGGCGGGCCACACACCGCGCAGGTTTTGTTCCGCGCTACCCCAATACTGCGCACCTGCGCGTCCAGCGCGTCGTAAATCATCAGCCGCCCTGCCAGCCCCTGACCCGCGCCGGTGATATGCTTCACCGCCTCGACCGCCATCATCGCGCCGATGACGCCGGGCAGGGGGGAAAGCACCCCCGCCTCGGCGCAGGCAGGGGCAAGGCCCGCTTCGGGCGCATGGGGAAAGACGCAGGCATAGCAGGGCGCGTGCGGGGGGTGGTATAGGGAAATCTGCCCTTCCCACTGGGTCAGCGCCGCCGAAATCAGCGGCTTGCCTGCCGCCACGCAGGCGGCGTTCAC
>CAXNIF010000199.1:0-4297 GCA_964202345.1 Cypionkella sp. | reverse complement strand
GATCATCACATTATGGGCTTTTCTTCCTGCCAATTTGATTTTACGCGGCCTCGCCTTGTTGCGGATTGCGGAATTGATTTTGCAATCGCGCGCGGCCCATGGGGCAAGATCTGCCAAATCCTTTGCGCCTGCCTAGGGCTTTGGGCAGGTGCTGCGGGCGCAGAGAGCCTGCGGCTGGCCACCTATAACATTGATTTTTGGGCGAAAGGGCCGGGGCTTGTCTTGCAATCCTTGGTCAAAGGGGGGGACGATCAACAGCAGGCGGCGGTACGGGTTTTGGCCGAAGTTGATGCCGACGTGCTCTTGATCACGGGCCTTGGTTACGATGCACAAGGCCTGACTTTGGCCGCATTGGCGGATGCGCTGGCGCGGTCGGGTGCGCCCTATCTGTATCAAGTGCCGCTGCGCCCCAATTCTGGCCTTGCGACCGGGTTTGACATCGACGGCGATGGCCGTTTGGGCGGCGCGCGCGATGCCATGGCCTATGGGCGCTATTTTGGCGAAGGGGGGATGGCTGTGCTGTCACGCCTGCCGATCGATACTAAAAATATACGCGACTTTAGTGCGTTTTTATGGGCGGATTTGCCGCGCAACCTATCGCCCGATACAGACCCCGCCCTGCGCGCGCAGCAGCGCCTGTCCAGCAATGGGCATTACGAACTGCCCCTCGCTTTGCCCAGCGGACAAACCCTGCGGCTGCTGGTCTATTATGCCACCCCCCCTGTTTTTGATGGCCCCGAAGATCGCAACGGGCGGCGCAACCATGATGAAACCGCATTTTGGTTGCGCTTGATGGCCGGCGAATTGCCTTTTGATGCGCCAAAACCCTCCTTTGTCATCATGGGGCAGGCCAGTCTTGATCCAAGTGATGGCGAGGGACGCAGTGAGGCTTTGCGGGCGCTGTTGGCCCATTCCATGCTGCAAGACCCCGCCCCGCGCGGCAGCCATGGGCGCCAAGAGGCGGAGCAATCGGGGGATAGCGCGCTGGATACGGCGATTTACACCAACATTGGCGGGTTGCGGGTCAGTTACATCCTTCCCAGTCGTGATGCCCAAGTGATCGGCGCGGGCGTGGTCTGGCCAGCCGACAGCGACCCGCTGGCCATAACCCTTGCCACCGCTTCGCAGCATCGCCCTGTCTGGGTGGATGTTACTTTGCCGTAAGTGACGTGGCTGCGCAAATTTGAACAGCTTGGATAAGTGGATCGACTGCGGGTGCCAAAAAGCATTGGATCAAGCCAGATACTCTGAAGATATAACAACGACCGCACGAACATCCCTCTCAGGGTTTGCAGGCAAACCACTGGGTAGCGACGGGGCATCACACCCGCCATGAAACTGAAAGTGGCCGCGTAAGGTCTAGGGATGGGCACCGCCAAAAAGGGGGAGATTTCCCAAATCACCCTCTGGTAAAGGTGGGCGGCTTCAGTGGCTGTAACTTGATTAAGTCGGCGACAGCCGATGCATCTTCGCTCAGATGTTGACGCAGCCTTGCCCGATCATTGGTATCCAGTCTAAGGCCTGCAGCAATTTTCGCCAAAATACCGATGTCATAAATTCGCAGCGTATTTGCCAAAACGAAAACTTCTTCCAACAAATCGGGTGTGCCCATGGGAGAGGTTATGTCGCAAATATTGTCCGAGCCAATTCGAACATGCACCCCGCTGTCCAGCAGTTCAAGCACGCGCGCAATAGAGTTATGCGTGGGAGATACAAGCGGCCGAAGCTGGCGCATACTCACCGCAGCAGACGGGCAACAGATCACGCCTATGCCCAATTCGGCAAGACTATCTGCCAATTCTCTAAAGCGCGGCTCGTCGTAGGCTGACGGTGAAATCAGATGGATCAACCAGATAAACGGTGTCTCTCCCTGCCTGCGTCCAAGACCCAAGTCACGCACGAGACGGGCGACAAGTTCGCCACCATCTTCTAGAAAATGGTTGGCCTGATCAACGTGAATATGCAGATCCTTGCCCAGCCGCGCCGCAAGCTCTATCCCGCGCCGACAACTTTCCAAAAAGCCGATATGGTCAGGGTAATTGGCGGTATCGTCCCTCTCGGGCAGAAGCCCGATAAAATCAGATCGCTCTGCCGCATTTTCGAGCAATGCCCAGCGTTCAGGCTCGTCATCTTTGAAACCCAAAGGTGAATAGGCCCCAAGACGAAAGTCTATTCGATCAGCATATATCGCGCGCAATTCCAGCAAGGTGTCGAGGGCCGTCGCCCCAACGCGGTCTAGGGTGACATCGACCACGGAATCAGCGCGCGGCGTGCCAACTTCGATCATGGCATCGAGATAGAACGAGACGCGCTCTATCAAACTATCGCGGTCATATAGGGCGCTGGCATGCACCAGTGGGATCAGCGAATGCTTGCCTGCAAGGGTGAAATTCGCACCGTCGCGCACGCCCTTTTCTTGTAAAAGGCGGACAGTTTCGTTGTAAGTTCCCGCGCGATCAATATGAAGGTGGGCGTTGAAATACCCCCCAAGCGCCAGTATTTCGGCATTCAGGGCTTCGAAATATGGCGAGAATTTCGTGCGTTGCATTTGGGCTATTCTTTCACAGTTGGCGCGCGCCTAAACGTTTCTTGTAAGCGGCGGGTCAATCCATTTTGCGGCGGTCTATCTGCAGTTTTTCGCGCGCGAGAGTTAAGTTTATAAACAGAACAATCACCACCATTTAGAAATAGCGATAGCGCACAAAACCAGAGCAAAATTTCCCAGAAGTCTGATTGACAAGGGATCTTCGCCCATGGCTAAACGGTTGACTTCACACTAGTTTAAAAGGTGCTATCGCGGTAGCGGGTATTCGTCCACGCCTTCAAGAGTGTGGAATAATGCTATTTCGTACAGGATTGTAAGGAGAAGTGAGCCGGCCGCCGCGCTAAAACCCGGGGCCAATCTATTGTGGCTTTTGACATTCTGAGCGGGCGCGCCGAATTTTGGGCAAGACTGACCTGCAGTTCAGCCAACAATTTATTTTCCAAAACGTCGCCGCAGCGATCAAGACTTACGCTATGCCGCAACTTGTTTTTCCGTGACCGCTGCGGCCATAGCACGCGGTGACCCTAGATGATGGCTTTTTCAACAAAAGGTTCGCCGCGCGCGATGCGGTCATAGCCAAAGGGCGAAAGATCAAGGCTGCGGTAGGCCCCATAAATGATCCATTCGGCAATGGCGCGCCCCATGGCGGGCGATTGTTGTAGCCCGTGGCCTGAAAATCCATTCATGAATAGAAAATTACCCAGTTTCTCATGCGGACCGATGATGGCATTTGCGTCCAGCGTGTTCATATCATAATGGCCCGCCCATTCGCGGATGACCTTCACACGTTCAAAAGCGGGAATGCGCGCGGCTATGGCGGGCCAAACGTGATCTTGCCAAAGATCTAAATCCATCGAAAAATCCGCCACATCCACCGCGGGGTCAATGTCGCAATGAGCCCCTGCCATGAAGGTGGTTTTGGTGTCTTGGCGAACATGCACGCCCGATGGGTCGATGGTCAAAGGCAAGGCGCGGGGCAAGACCTCACTGGCGGAAAAGACCCAAGTGTAACGTTTGCGTGGCTCGATCGGGATAGAAATACCAGCCATCGCGGCGACCATGGCCCCACGCGTGCCACTGGCATTGACGACGAAGCCACAGGAAATCTTCTCGCCCGTGGCCAATGTCACCGTGTCAATGGCTTTGCCATGGGGGGATTTCGTCAGGGCAATAACTTCGTTTTGGATAAACTCAGCCCCGTTTTCCCGCGCTTTGCGGCGCATCCAGTCAAACATCGTGTATCCGTCAAAATATCCCTCATCCACCGTGTTGATGCTGCCCAAAATCAGATCATCTGTGGAATAAAAAGGATATTCTGCGGCGATCTCAGCCGCATTGAGCAGCCTTGTCGCCGCGCCCGCCTCTTGCTGGACGACATGGGCCGCGCGCAAATTTGTCGCCATCTCATCTGTATTGGCCAAATACATATAGCCAAAATTTTGTATTCGCATTTGCGGCACGCGCATATCGTCGCCCATATGGGCGCGCAAATTCTGAAAGAAATCCGCCCCGAACTGCGATATCTTAACGTTTAGAGGCGCTGAAAACTGCTGCCGGATGCAAGAATTGGTCAATCCCGTGCCAGATTTCGCATAGGTGGGGTCGCACTCGATCACCAAAATGCGACCGTCAAACTCTGTATTGCTGGATAGGAACCAAGCTGCCGAAGACCCCATGACGGCACCGCCAATGATGATGACGTCATAGCTGTTGCGATGCGCGGGCTGCATAGGCATTTTGGGGAGACTCTGA
>CAXNIF010000198.1:0-4336 GCA_964202345.1 Cypionkella sp. | reverse complement strand
GGGCGGCTACCGCGTCATCAGCAATGCGGGCACGCATGGGCTGCAAGAGGTGCCGCATTACCATCTGCACATTCTGGGCGGGCGGGTGCTGGGCCGCTTGGTTGACCCCGCCTAAAAGGCAGATCGCGGTGCAAGCGGGTGGTTAGCACAAGGATAGGCGTGTGGCCCATCAATGCGCCGCAGCCCAATTTGGCCCCTGCCCTGCCTCGACAATCAAATCCACATCCATCTGCACGGCGGGCTGGGCGGCTGTTTGCATCACGTCTTTGGCCACGGCAATCAAATCTGCGGCGGCGGACTCGTCCACTTCGAACAGCAATTCGTCATGCACTTGCAGCAGCATTTTGGCGGGCAGATGGGCAATGGCGGCGTCCATCCGCACCATCGCGCGGCGAATGACATCTGCCGCCGTGCCTTGAATGGGCGCATTGATTGCGGCGCGTTTGGCAAAGCCCGCGCTTGGCCCTTTGGCATTGATCTCGGGCGTGTGAATTTTGCGGCCAAACAGGGTTTGGACATAGCCCTTGTCTTGCGCGAATTTCACCGTTTCGGTCATGTATTCTTTGATGCCGGGGAAGCGTTCGAAATACCGATCAATAAAGCCCTGCGCCTCGGCGCGCGGAATGCGCAAGTTGCGGGCAAGGCCAAAGCCTGAAATGCCGTAAATCACGCCAAAATTGATTGCTTTGGCGCGGCGGCGGATGTCGGATGTCATCTGGTCTAGGGGCACGTTGAACATCTCGGATGCGGTCATCGCGTGAATGTCGATGCCTTGGGCAAAGGCCGCCTTTAGGCTGGGCAAATCGGCCATATGGGCCAAAATGCGCAATTCGATTTGGCTATAATCCAGCGATACCAGAACGCGGCCTTTGGGCGCAACAAAGGCCTCGCGGATGCGGCGGCCCTCTTCGCTGCGGATGGGAATGTTTTGCAAATTCGGATCCGTCGAGGCCAGCCGCCCCGTGATCGCCCCCGAAATTGAATAACTTGTGTGAACGCGCCCCGTCTCAACGTTGATGTGGTCTTGCAGCGCGTCCGTATAGGTGGATTTCAGCTTGGCCAATTGCCGCCAATCCAGCACCAAGGCGGGCAATTTATGTTCGGTTGCCAAATCCTCTAGAATATCGGCCCCCGTGCCATAGGCCCCGGTTTTGCCTTTCTCGCCGCCAGGCAAGCCCAGCTTATCAAACAAAATTTCGCCCAATTGCTTGGGGCTGCCCACGTTAAAGGGCTGGCCGGCCATATTTTGAATCTCTTCTTCAAGCTGGGCCATTTTCTGGGCAAAAGCCCCCGACATCCGCGACAGCGTGGCGCGGTTGACGTCGATACCCGCCATTTCCATCCGCGCCAGCACGGGCACAAGCGGGCGCTCTAGGGTTTCATACACGCGCGTCACACGGGCGCGGTGAAGCTGCGGTTTGAACAGCGCCCAAAGCCGCAGCGTGACATCGGCATCTTCGGCGGCATAGGCCACGGCTTTGTCAATGGGAACGCGGTCAAAGGTGATTTGGCCCTTGCCCGAGCCCAGCAACTCCTTGATCGGAATCGGGCTATGGCCCAAATACTTCTGTGACAAAGCATCCATCCCATGCGTGTTCAGCCCGGCGTGCATGGCATAAGACATCAGCATCGTGTCATCGATGGGGGCGATTTCAATGCCGTGGCGGGCAAAGATTTTCCAATCATATTTCATATTCTGCCCGATTTTCATGATCGAAGCATCGGTCAGAACGGGCCCTAGCGCGGCCAGAACATCCGTCATGGGCAATTGCCCTGCTGCCAGCGCATTGCTGCCAAAAAGATCATCGCCGCCCTGTTTATGCCCCAGCGGGATATAGGCGGCGCGGCCTGCCCGCAGGCACAGCGAAATGCCCACAAGCTCTGCGCGCATCTCGTCCAGACTGGTGGTTTCCGTATCCACCGCCACATGACCTATGGCGCGAATGTCGGCAATCCATGCCTCGAGCTGCGCCATAGAGGTGATGCATTCATAGCCTGCGGTGTCAAAGGGCGGTTGATCTGTATCTGTGGGTGCGGCGCTGTCTTCATGCGCGCCCGCCACGTGATAGCCCTGCGCTTGGGCGATGGCGGGCGCTTCGACCCCCAGCTTTTCGGCCACGCGGCGGGTCAGGGTGTTGAACTCCATCTCCCGCAAAAAGCCCAGCACCGTGTCGGGCTGCGGTTTTTGGATGGCGTAATCGTCCAAGGGCGGCAGTCCCGCCACCTGGGCATCCAAGCTGACCAATTGGCGCGAAATGCGGATCAATTCGGCATTTTCCAGCAAGGCTTCGCGGCGCTTGGGCTGTTTAATCTCGCCCGCGCGGGCAAGCAAACTGTCCAAATCGCCATATTCGTTGATCAGCAGCGCCGCCGTCTTCAGCCCGATCCCAGGCGCACCCGGCACGTTATCGACCGAATCCCCTGCCAAAGCCTGCACATCAACCACACGGTTGGGGGCCACGCCGAATTTTTCCATGACATCATCAAGACTGAGGCGTTTGTTCTTCATCGGGTCAAGCATATCAACGCCCTCCCCCATCAATTGCATCAAGTCTTTGTCCGAAGAAATGATCGTTGCCGTCCCGCCTGCCTGCCGCGCCATACGGGCGTAGGTGGCGATGATGTCATCGGCCTCATAGCCGTCAATTTCGATACAGGGCACGTTAAAGGCGCGCGAGGCCGTGCGCGTATAGGCAAATTGCGGGCGCAGGTCTTCGGGCAAGTCGGGGCGGTTGGCCTTATAGGCGGGGTATATCTCGTTGCGAAAGGTCTTTGACCCTGCATCGAAAATCACCGCCAAATGGGTGGGGGCATTTTCGCGCCGCGTGGCGGTGATCTCGCCCCAGAGCAGGTTACAAAACCCAGCCACCGCGCCCACGGGCAAGCCATCGGATTTGCGCGTCAGGGGGGGCAGCGCGTGATAGGCGCGAAAGATAAAGGCCGATCCGTCGATCAGATGCAGATGGCTGCCTTTGCCGAATGTCATGGTATCTCTCCCGCCGCTTTGGGCAGACATTGCCACGAACGGCGCGCCAGTGCCAGCGGATGATAGCCCCCCCCCCGCGCCGCAAAGGCGCACAGACAAAAAAGCGGGGGTTTCACACCCCCGGCGCCGCAAAGGCGCGCAGCCAAAAGAGGCGGGGGTTTCACACCCCCGCGCCGCCAAGGCGGCTACCCCCGTGGGATATTTGCAAAGAAAAGAAGCGGAAACGGTCGGGATTAGTGATCGCCCGCATGATCGCGGTCGATGCGGTAGATTTTGTCGCAATAGCCGCAGGTCGCCTCGCCCGTGTCTTGCGGGATGGACAGCCAAACGCGCGGGTGACCCAAAGCGCCTTCGCCGCCGTCGCAGGCCACTTTCCATGTGGTGACGGTGGCCACATCTTGCAGCGCGGCGGATTTGGCGGCGGATTGGCTCATGGTGATTGTCCTTTGTTCAATGGGCCGCATTTTAATGCAGGCGCGTCCAAGGGCAAGCGGTGAATGCGTTAAATGGCGCGCGCAGCAGCGTTTTGATCGATCAGGTAACGTTGGGACAGCGGAATCGCGGCCGCGCCAAGCGCCCGCGCTTCTGCGCCCACGGTGCCTTGGCGGATGACGGGCGCGGCAATGCCCGACAGATCGAGGCGTTGCAGTGCCTCTTGGGTGCGGCGGGTCAATTCGGCGCGCATATCAACGGGCATCCAGCCATCGATTAAGACCGATTCGATTTCCAACAATGTGGCCGCCGTCAATGCCGCCCAAGCCAGACCCAACGCGGCGCGATCCATCCATTCTGATAGGATTTGGGGCGCAATGTCCCATCTTTCGTGCTGCTCCCAAAGATGATTCGAACTTTGGCCTTGCGCCGCCATCGCCGAGGCCAAATGCGACATCGAGGCCATGCCAAACAGCCGATCGACCCGCCCGCCCTTTTGCGCCACAGGCAGGGGGCCCACCCCCGCTGCATTGCCCGAGCGGCCCAAGAAAAGTTGGCCATTCAGCACCAACCCGCCGCCCACGAAATAGCCGATGTAGAAATACAGAAAATCGCGCGGGCGCTCTCCCGTGCCAAAGACCAACTCGGCACCGCAGGCCGAGGTGGCGTCATTTTGCACATAGACCGGCAGATGCGTAATGCTGCTTAACTCTGATTGGATGTCGCGTTGGCGCCATTGATCCATTTCCTCTTGCGGCGCGCCGATATCTTGCACCCAAGACCAAAGTTGAAACGGCATCGCCACACCAAGGCCCGAGATTCGCGACCTGAGTGCCGCTGGCAGCAGGGCCACCATTTGCGGCAGCGCGGTTTTGACAAAGCCCACCACCCCGTCTGGCGTGGGATAGCCATAGGTTT
>CAXNIF010000197.1:0-4338 GCA_964202345.1 Cypionkella sp. | reverse complement strand
ACCCCATCATTACGAATGACGTGCTCTACCAGCTGAGCTACAGCGGCATCCTTCTGACTGTGCGATACAGGGGCAAGCGTTCCGTGGCAAGATTGAAAATGCGCGGGTTTGTCATCTGCGCCAAGACGCGCCGGCTATGGTGCTTGCCGTGCAAGAGCGCCCAAATCGACGGGCGTTTCCTCTGCCGTGGTTGATTTGGGCCGCCCCACCATAAGCGGCATCAGCTCGGCCCCAGTCGCACTTGACCCCGTTTTTTCTTGCGGCCTGCGCCAAGATAGCGTGTCAAAACCTTGGCAATTTTCGCAAATGGGCATCCATGCCGAATGAATGGCTTGGCAGCTATCGCAGCACCATTGCGGGCCGCGCGGCGCAGTTAAGGCGCGCGACATCCAACCGCGCACAACGGCTTCGTCGCCGCCGGTGCCGCGTTCGATCGCCGCCATAATCACCAGCGCACGGGTTGTGGGCTCCGTCTCCACCAAATCGCCCAGCGCGCGGCGCGCGGCGGGGAAATCTTCGGCGGCGATCAGCAACTCGGCCCGCACAAGCCGCGATTCCGCATGTTCTGGCGTCTGATCCAACAACTGACCCACACGCTTTACACGGGCTGCGGGGGATTCGTCAGGTTCGATTTCGGCAAAAGCCGCAGCCAAATCTGGGTGCGGCAGCGCCACCCATGCCTTTTTCAAAATGCGCGCCGCGCCTTTTTTATCCCCTTTGTCGATCAAGGCGCGGGCGGCCATCGCGGCTGCGGGAATCAAATCGGGCGATTTTTTATTCGCCTCAATGGCGGCTTCGCGCGCCTCGATGCTGGCGGTCTCGTCCAAAACGCCAGCGGCCTGTTGCAGTGCCATCACCGCGTCGCGGCGGCGAAAAATGTCTTGGGCCAGATGCCCTGCGCGCATCGACGCGCCTAAGGTTGCGCGCGCGCCTGCCCAATCGGCCTGCTCTGATTGCAGTTGCAGCAAGATGTTTTGCGTTTCGGCATGTTTGGGGCGCAGTTCAAACGCCTTTTGCGCCAGTTTCCGCGCGGTTTCGCGGTCTCCCTCGCTGAGTTTTTGTTTCAGCAGCCCGCGCACCCCGACAAAGCGGGTGGAGTCATTGGCCAGCAAGGTCTTATATGCCGTGCTGGCGCGGCTTGAATCGCCTGCCATCTCGGCGGCCTGCGCCACCAAAAGCGCGGTGATTTCGGGCCGCCCTAGATATCGCTCGGCCCGCTGAGCGCGCAAAAGCGCCAAACGCCCCTCGCCCGAAGCCAGCGCAATCAACCCTTCGTTCAGGGCTTCATAGCCCTTTTTCTCGCGGTTGCGGTCAAAATAGCGCGACAGTGCCGTTTCATCCCCCGTTACAAATCGCAAGATCGCCACAATCAGCCCGACCACCCGCATCAAAACCCAAATCAGCACCACAAGGATCAGCAATGCGATCGTGCCCACCAAAGGGCCAAGGGTGAATTCCCAGCCCGCAAAGGCAATGCGCAGCCCAGATTGGGTGTTTTGCAGCAAATTAGCGGCAAAGCTGATGCTGGCCACCAATGCCACAAATACGATCACCTTGAGCAATGACCAAAACATCGATCAATTCCCCTTTTCGGTCAGCAGATCAAAGGCGGCAAGCGCCTCGGCCCGCAAGAGCAATTGATCAATCCAGCCTTGCATCGCCTGTTTGGCTGGTTCGGGAAGTGATTGGATTTCCGCAATAGTGGCCGTCAAATCGCCTTGGCGCAGCCCCGCTTCGGCGCGGGACAAGATGGCATCTGGATCATTGCCTGCGCGCGGGGTCAGGCTTCGCGCCCCGGTCTGCCCGCGCAGAAAATTGGTGACCCTCTCGCCCCAAGTTTGTCCCATATCAGCGCGCAAAGCCGCCTCGAGCCCTGCGCGGGCCGCATCACCAAATCCTTCGCGCAACTGCATCAAGCTGGGAATGCCGGCGCTGGCCTGTTGCGCCAAAACCTCGGGCAAAACCAGCGTGTCGGCCACAGACAAAAACGGCCCGCCCGTATCCAGTGCCGCGCGCAATTGGGCAATCGCGGCACTGGTTTGCGCACGTTTGGCTGCGGCTTCTAGGGATGCCGCCATATCTTGGGCCGATTTTTGAACCGCCGTCATTTCTGCCGCAATCGCGGCCTTGATCGCGGGGGCGGGATCGCTTTGGGCCACCGTTTGGGCCACAGTCGCAGCCAATGCGTCCACTTGGGCGCGCAAATCTGCGGTGTTTGGCAAAGCGGCCAATTCATCTTGCATCCGCGCGATTTGGTCTTGTAGCGGCGCAAGATCACCTTGCACTTGCGCCGATTCCAGCGCGGTCAGGCGGGCATTGATGGCCTGCAGATCAATCCCCGCAACTTTTTGCGCCAAAGCGGCAATCTCGGCGTTTTGGTCTGTGGTCGGCGCTGGCCCCAGCGGGAAATAGACCGCCGCCCCATAGCCCAAAGCGGCGGCACTTAGGCCCAGAAAAACGCCGAAAGCGACAGGCATGGCCACGCCTTTTTTGGACGCGGACGGCAAAGGCGCAGCCGGCGCCGCACGCGGCGTGGATGGTTTGGCCTTGGGCAAAGACGCTGGCGGTGCAGCGCCGGGTGCGGCCAATTGTGCATCCACGGGCTTGGTTGTTCTGCGCGCCATGATCGGTTCCATCCCCCTATGTCTGTACTTAGCCTAAGCAGGAAAGCCCCTCGCTTCAAGGTTTAGGGCAATCTTCTACCGCTTATTGCAACAGATTGATGATCGCATCCAGCAGGGCGGCGGCATTTGGCCGATGGGCTATGGCACTGCGCGCATATGCGCCGTCAAAAGCCGACAAACTGGCCGCGCTGATGCAAGCCAGCCACAGCGGGGCTGGCGAATAAGGGAGATTTCGCGCCAAAACCTGCGCGTTCTTGGGCGAGAAGAGCGGCAAAATGACAGGCGCATCACCGCGCAAAACCTCAGCCGCGGCGGCGCTTAGGTCAAGAATATCTTGGGTGTAGACATCGACTCGCGCCACCACATATCCCGCATGTCCAAGCGCCGTCTCCAGATGGGTTGGTGCATCTTGGGCGCAGAAAAAGGTGACGGGGCCGCGCGGGCAGTGCGATTGAATAAGCAGGGCCAAATCGCGCCAATCGCCCTTGGCATCATGGGGGTTTAGCTCTGCTTGGGCCGCCGCTTGCGCCGTGCGGCTGCCAACGCAATAGGCGATTTGACCTGGGCAGACATGCCCGCCCGCCACGGCCGCCGCCACCCCCGTCTCTGAGGTGAAGATCACCGCCCCTTGCGCCGCGCGCGGGGGTTGTTGCAAAAACCGCGCTTGAAACAGCGGCGAGATCATCACTGGCACATGCCCTATCTGCGCGGCAATTTCGCGGGCAAAGCGTTCGCTTTGCGGCAAAGGGCGGGTCAGCAGGATGGTTGGCTGGGATTGTTTCATCATTGACAAAGTGTTAGCTGCAAGCAGGCAATCACGCAATGTGACACTTGGGATAAAGCACAGACCATGGCCCATGCGCGCACCATCTTGGGGATTGAATCCAGTTGCGATGATACCGCCGCCGCTGTGGTGCGCCTTGTGGATTTGGGCGCGCAAGACGGCAAAATCTTGACTCACATCGCGGGGCGGGGGCAGGTGCTGTCCTCGGTGGTGCAAGGTCAAAATAATTTACATGCCGAGTTTGGCGGCGTCGTTCCCGAAATCGCCGCGCGCGCACATGCCGAGAGGCTAGATCTTTGCGTCAGTGCCGCGCTTGATGAGGCAGGGCTCACGCTGGCTGATATGGATGCCATCGCGGTGACATCGGGGCCAGGGTTGATTGGCGGCGTGTTGTCGGGTGTCATGCTGGCCAAAGGGCTTGCGGCCGCGCGGGGTATTCCCTTGCTGGGGATCAATCACTTAGCGGGGCATGCGCTGACCCCGCGGCTAACCGATGGGCTGGCCTTTCCCTATTTGATGTTGCTGGTATCGGGCGGGCATTGCCAGTTTTTGATTGCTCATGCGCCAGATCGCTTTACGCGGCTGGGCGGGACGATTGATGATGCACCGGGCGAAGCCTTTGACAAAATCGCCAAATTGCTGGGCCTGCCGCAACCGGGTGGCCCCGCCGTCGAAATCGAAGCGGCGCAAGGGGATCCTCGCCGATTCGCCTTTCCGCGCCCGCTGCTGGATCGCGCGGGCTGTGATTTGTCCTTTTCAGGCTTGAAAACCGCCGTGCTAAGGTCGCGCGATACGATCATTGCCCAAAAGGGCGGGCTGACGGTGCAAGACCGCCGTGATCTTTGCGCGGGGTTTCAGGCGGCTGTCGCCGATGTTTTGTCCGAGAAAACCCGCCGTGCGATTGATGAGTATCTGTCACAAGCCCCTGCA
>CAXNIF010000196.1:0-4340 GCA_964202345.1 Cypionkella sp. | reverse complement strand
CCCTTTTCCATAATCTGCGTGCGCCCGCCCACGGGGGTATAGATCAACTGGTTGGGCTGCTCGGACGCCCAGCGAAACCCGCCTGTTTCGCCAAAGACCTGAATATCAAACCCGTGCTGACGCCCAATGGCCACCGAAGATGTCCACAGCCGCCCCACCGTGCCTTTGGACAGGCGAAAATTCACCATCGCGTCATCTTCCAAGTCCCGACTGGCGATTGTAGAGGCAAAATCTGCCGAAAGTTTTGTGACATTATCATCGCAGATAAAGCTGGCCATATGCAGGGCATGAATGCCGCAATCGGCAAATTGCCCCGATACCCCCGCCATGGCGGGATCATAGCGCCAGCGCACGCGCGGATTGTCGGCATCGCTGGCATCGCCGTGATGGCCGTGGCTAAAGTTCGTCACCACCAAACGCACGCGGCCAATATCGCCGCCTTGCACCATCGCACGGGCTTGGCGCACCATTGGATAGGCAGAATAGCAGTAATTCACCGCGCAGATTTTGCCCGTTTTGGCGGCAATGCGGACAATCTCTTCGCCCTCTTCGACAGTGACGGTCATCGGCTTTTCGCACAGCACGTGAAAGCCCGCCTCTAGAAAGGCTTTGGTGATTTCAAAATGGGTTGCATTGGGCGTGGCCACAGTCACCAGATCAACGCGGTCGGTGCGGTAGCGCTCGCCTGCCAACATCTCGCGCCAATCGCCATAGGCGCGGTCGGGGGCGACACCCAAGCGCTGGGCATCAGCACGCCCCACATCAGCGCGATGATCCACAGCGCCCGCTGCCAAACGAAAATGCCCATCCGCCAAAGCGCCCAGACGATGGGCGGGGCCGATCTGGCTGCCCTCACCGCCGCCAATCATGCCCCAATTCAACTGTGCCATTTTGCCCGCCCCTTAAAAGCCAATAGAAGAAAGATAGGTTCGATTCTTGCGCGCATCTTCGACGGGGCGCACATCCAGCGTTGGATCGCAGTCCTGCTCGACAGTGCACCAACCCGCAAATCCCGCATCCAGCAAAATCTGCCGCACGGCGGGAAAGTTCACATCGCCCTTGCCAAGGTTGCAAAAAATGCCTTGGCCGCAGGCGTCATAAAAGCCGGTTGATTTGGCAATGGCATCTGCCTTGACGACAGGGTCAATGTCTTTGAAATGCATATAGGAAATGCGGCCAATATGGCGGCGCATAAACGCTGCGGGGTCAAAGCCCGCATAAGAATGATGGCCCGTATCAAAGCAGATTTTCAAAATCCGCTCATCGACTTCGGCCAGCAGGCGTTCCAATTCGGGTTCAAAGTCGATGAAACCTGCCGCATGGGCGTGAATGCCCACGGTTAGGCCATATTCCTCGGCCCCCAATTTGGCCACGCGCGCGATACGGTCGCGAAAGGCGGCCCATTCGGCGGCGTCCATTTGTTCTGCATCCTTTGCCCGCCCTGCCGTGGGCGCGCGGCGCGGCGAGATGCTGTCGATCAAGACCAAATGTTGCGCGCCCTGCGCGGACAAGGCTTTGCAGGTGCGCACGGCGGCGTCCCAAACTTCGTCCCATTTGCCCGGGTCATGAAAGGGGCGAAACACCACGCCGCCAATCAGCTCTAGCCCATTTTCGGCCAAAGCAGGCCCCAGGATCGCGGGGTCTTCGGGCATGAACCCGATGGGGCCTAATTCAATGCCCGTGTAGCCGGCTGCCGCGCAGTCCTTTAGCACGCTTTGCCAAGTGGGGTTGCGCGCGTCATTGGCAAATTCCACGCCCCAGGAGCAGGGGGCATTTCCGATACGAATATTCATGTCTTCCTCATGTTTGGGGAACGGCATGCCAGCCGCCATGGTCAGAGGCGGTGAACGCCGTGTCGATGATTTGTGACACCGCAAGCCCATCGCGAAAGGTGGGAAAGACCGATGTGCGCGCGTGAATCGCCTGCAAAAAATCGCGCGCTTCGATGATGATTTGATCTTGATAGCCCGTCCCATGACCGGGCCCTTGGCAAAACATCCCATAATCGGGATGGGCAGGCCCCGTCAAAATACGGGTATAGCCGCGCGTGGCCTCGGGGCCTTCGGCGCGATACAGCCAGACCGAGTTTTGATCCTCTTGGTCAAAGCGGATGCCGCCTTTGGTGCCGTGAATTTCATAGGCATAGCCCATTTTTCGCCCCGTTGCGGCGCGGCTGACATACAGGTGCCCGATCGCACCAGAGGCAAAGCGCAGCATCAATTGGCCGTGATCGTCATTGTCCACCGCCTCTGGGCCATTGGGGCCGGGCCGGGTGGGATGGATGGTTTCAATCTGTGCCGAGAGTTCGGCCACAGGGCCCATCAGCGCCAGCATGCAATTGATTGGATGCGGGGCCAAATCGCCCATGCAGCCCGTGGCGCGGCCTAAGGTGCGCCATGTCGCGGGGGCGTTGGGATTAGATAAGAAATCTTCGGTATGTTCACCGCGAAACCACGTCACGCGGCCAATGGCGCCATCGCGCAGCAATTGGCGCACGAATTGGGTGGCAGGGGTGCGCACATAGTTAAAGCCAATCATATTGGTCAGGCCCGATGCCTCTGCCGCCGCTGTCATGGCCTTGGCGTCATCCAAAGATGCCCCCAAAGGTTTTTCGCAAAACACGGGCTTTCCTGCGGCAAAGGCGGCCTCGGCAATGGCGCGGTGCGTCGATTGCGGCGAGGCAATAACCACCGCCTGAACCTTGGGATCGGCGACCAAGTCCTGCCAATCCGCCGCAGCGCGGGCAAAGCCATAAGATTTGGCATATCGGGCCGCAGATTCGGGCGTGGTGGCGGCAATCACTTCAAGGGTGGGGCGCAGCGCCGTATCAAACAGCGCCCCCACACAAGAGAGCGCAACCGCATGGGCCTTGCCCATATATCCGCCGCCAACCAGCCCAATTCCGATGTGCGCCATCGCTATATCCCAAGTTCATCGCCCGTATTGCAAGCGGTTGCAAAATATGTATCCTTCGTATGAAAATCGCGCAAGCCCCGTTTGTTGCGCCAGCTTCGAAAGACGGACAGATCATGCCGCAAACCATCAAACTTACTGTCGCGCAGGCCATTGTGCGCTGGCTGATGTCTCAGTTCATCGAGATTGACGGCGTTGAAACGCGCATTTGCGGCGGGGGCTTTGGGATATTTGGCCATGGAAATGTGCCGTGTTTGGGCGAAGCTTTGTATCCTGTGCATCAGGATATGCCGCTGTATCGCGGGCAAAACGAACAAAGCATGGGCTTTGCAGCGGCGGCCTATGCCAAATATCATCTTCGGCAGCGTTTTATGTTTTGCACCGCCAGCGCAGGGCCAGGCACGGCGAATCTTTTGACGGCGGCGGCGCTGGCCCATGCCAATCGTCTGCCGATGTTGATGCTGTGCGGCGATGTCTTTTTGACCCGTTTGCCCGACCCCGTGTTGCAACAGCTCGAACATTTTGCGAATCCCACGCTGGGGGTGAATGACGCGTTCAAGGCGGTCAGCCGATATTGGGATCGCATCACCCATCCCGCCCAGATTTTGCAGTCCCTGCCCGCCGCTTTGGCCACCCTGCTTGACCCTGCCGATTGCGGGCCCGCCTTTATCGGCCTGCCGCAAGACTTGCAGGGCTTTGCCTATGATTATCCAACGTCTTTCTTTGATCGCCAAGTGCATCGCCTGCGCCGCCAATCCCCCGACAGTTTGGAAATTGCCGAGGCAGCCGATCTGCTGCGCCGCGCCAAACGCCCTGTGATTATTGCGGGCGGGGGCGTGCAATATTCTGGCGCGGCCAGCGTCTTGACCGCCTTTGCCGAGGCGCATGGCATTCCCGTGGTCGAAACCATCGCGGGGCGCGCAAATCTTTTGGCCAGCCATCCGCTGAACATTGGCCCCTTGGGCGTGACGGGGTCAGACAGCGCCAATGCCGTGGCGGGGGCCGCAGATGTTGTGCTGGCCGTGGGGACAAGATTGCAAGACTTCACCACCGGCTCTTGGACGGTATTCGATAGCGCGGCGCGGTTGATTGGGCTGAACGTGGGACGGCAGGATGCTGCAAAGCATCGATCACTGGCCGTTGTGGGCGATGCCAAGCTGGGGCTTTTGGCGCTGGGCGCGGCGCTGGCCGATCATCGGGCCGATCCCAAATGGCTGGCCCAAGCGCAAGATCATCGCCGCAGGTGGGATGCCTATGTTGCGGGCAATGTCGCCATAGGCAATCGCCCCAATTCCTATGCGCAGGCCATTGGCGTGGTGAACGCTATATGCCATCCTCAGGATCGCATCGTCACCGCCGCGGGCGGCTTGCCTGCCGAAATCACGGCCAATTGGCGCACGCTGGGCATTGGCACAGTGGATGTCGAA
>CAXNIF010000195.1:0-4341 GCA_964202345.1 Cypionkella sp. | reverse complement strand
TTTTTTCGTTCTACTTAAAGGAGTTTTTCTGATTATCGCCCAAGGCTGCGCTGCGGCTTGCGGTGATCAACGCAAGGGGCCAAGCCGCCTCGACAATTGCGCCGCAGCGTTGCGGCGCCTCGGTTTTTGACAGGAAGGGATCGGTCGCATTTGCAAAGTTCATGGTCGCGCCGGTGCGCTCTAGCAAGGTTTTGGCGATGAATAAACCCAACCCCATGCCTTCGTATTCTGGGCGCCCTTGGCTTGCGGGGGATCGGCTGGGCAAAAACGGATCGCCAATACGGCCCAAAACATGGGGCGGATAGCCCGGGCCATCGTCCACGATTGTCAGGCGGATTTCAGCATCTGTCCACATGCCATCAATCCAAACATTTTCGGCAGCAAAATCGACAGCATTTTGAATAAGATTACGCAGACCGTGGATGATCTCTGGTCGGCGCAAGATATGAGGCTCTTCGGAAAAACGGCTTTGGTTTGAAAAAGAGATATGCAGTTTTTTGCCGCGCTGGGCATGAGGTTCGGCGGCTTCGCGCAAAATTTCACGCAGGGGGGCGGCGCGCACCAAAAGGTCATCTTTGCCCGCCTTGCCCATTTCACGCAAAATATCGCGGCACCGATCGGCCTGGGCGCGAATGGTCTGGGCATCTTCTTGCAAGGCCGAGTTGCCCGATAACTCGCGCGCCATCTCGCCCGAGATCAGCTTTATCGTTGCTAAAGGAGTGCCCAGCTCATGTGCCGCCGCCGCGACCACGCCGCCCAAATCGGTAAGTTTTTGTTCGCGCGACAGGGCCATTTGCGTGGCAAATAATGCATTGGACATGGCCGTTAGTTCGGAAGACACCTTGCGCGAATAAAGGCCCAAAAAGGCAATACCAATCAAAATAGACAGCCAAAATCCAAATTTGAACAAAAGAGGAATATCAAAAACCTGCCCGTCATTTTGCATCAAAGGGATTTGCACGAAGAAAACCAAAGTCGTCGAAAACGCCGCCACGCTGCCCAGCAAAAGTGTGGAGCGCAGGCTAAGTGCAGATGCCGAAACGATCACAGGGGCCAAGATCAGCAAGGCAAATGGATTGGTCAACCCGCCTGTCAAAAACACCAAAACCGCCAGTTGGCCCAAATCGAACAGCAGCGCGATCAATGTTTCTATTTCCGACAATCTTTTGGTGGCAGGATAAACAGCCATAAGGATGAAATTCACACTCATCGCGGTGCTGACAACGACAAGGCACAGGCCGATTGGCAATTGAAAACCATAGCCCCACCAGGCGACGAAGATCGCCAAAAGCTGCCCCGCCACGGCCAACCACCGCAGCAAAATCAACATTCTTAGCGGCAACCAGTCTGGACGAGCCATCGCCAAATCTGTTGTCATTGTCTGTGGCATCTTGTGGCCTCGCAGTGGGATTGGGTTTACGATATAAGCGCCAAAAAACAGCGTGAGAAAGGTGCAAAAATGAAACGTGATGCGCTATATGCAAGATTGGGCCTATCGGCGGCGGTGGTTTTAATTGGCGCCACTATTCTATATGTGGCTTCGCCCAAAGAAAGCGACATTTTTGCGCAGTGCCGCGGCGGCGTTGTGGGCGGCGGTGCCATTGGCGGGCCTTTCTCTTTGATGGATGAGAATGGCAAAGCGGTGAGCGACACAGATGTGATAACTGGCCCCACCTTGATCTATTTTGGCTATACCTTTTGCCCTGATGTTTGCCCGCTGGACAATGTGCGAAATGCCGAAGCTGTCGATATTTTGGAACGCGAGGGCAAGATCGTCACCCCCGTTTTCATTTCCTTTGACCCAGCACGCGACACGCCCGAAGTTTTGCGCGATTTCACTGATGCCATGCATCCACGCATGTTGGGCCTGACGGGAACGCCAGAACAAATTAAGGCGGCTTCTGCCGCCTATAAAACCTATTTCAAAGCGCAAGAAGGTGGTGATCCCAACTATTATCTGATCGATCACTCTACCTTCAGTTATTTTATGATGCCCGGTTACGGTTTCGTAGACTACTTTGACCGCAACATAAGTGCAAATGCTATGGCCGAGCGACTTGCGTGTTTCGTAGATGCAGCCGGATCATGAAAGTTTGACCTATGCTGCCACGCGGCCTAGTTTAAAATGATAAATACAAAAAGGGGGATGCCGTGGAAGACATGACAGCGCAGCTTGGGCCTGACCGCAGCCTTTTGCTGGTTGACGATGACGAGGTATTCGTCAAGCGTCTGGCCAAGGCCATGGAAAAGCGCGGTTTTATCCCCGAAACTGTAACTTCGGTCGCTGCCGGCCGCGCCATCGCAACGGCCCGCCCGCCCGCCTATGCGGTGATTGATCTGCGGCTAGAGGATGGTAATGGGCTGGATGTGGTCGAACTATTGCGCGACAAGCGCCCAGATTGCCGAATCGTTGTTTTGACTGGCTATGGCGCAATTGCCACGGCGGTTGCGGCGGTGAAAATTGGTGCAACGGATTATTTGTCAAAGCCAGCGGATGCCGATGACATTGTGAATGCCCTGCTGATCAAGGGCAACGCCATTCCGCCTGTGGTGGATCATCCGATGTCCGCAGACCGCGTCCGCTGGGAGCATATTCAGCGCGTCTATGAACAATGTAATCGCAACGTATCAGAAACCGCGCGGCGACTGTCCATGCATCGGCGCACGCTGCAGCGGATTTTGGCCAAGCGCAGCCCTAAGTAGAGATTGCCGCCCAAAGCTTTCTATTGCCAAATTCCAGATGCCCCGTTAAAAAAATGTGATTCGGATTAATAATAGGGGCGTTTCCATGCAAATTGATCTTAGTGGTTTGTCTTTAAAAGAATTAAAGGTGTTACAGGCGCGCGTTGCCAAAGAAATCGAAGGCTATAAGGACCGTGAAAAGCGTGCAGCCTTGGCCGCTTTGGAAGAAAAAGCGCGCGAGCTTGGGTTTTCCATATCTGAACTGACGGGTGCCGCTAAGCTGCGCAAGCGCTCTCCTGCGGTGCCAAAATTCGCAAATCCGGCCGATAAATCGGAAACTTGGTCTGGGCGCGGTCGCAAGCCTTTGTGGTTTGTCGCGGCCTTGAAGTCGGGAAAATCGCCAGAACAGATGGCAATTTAACGATCAACTTACTGAAATGAAAAACGGGAAAGGCATGCGCCTTTCCCGTTTATTTTTTGTCGGATCTTGGGGCCTTGCGGCCCGCAAGATTATGCCAGTGCCAAATTGACAGCCGATTCGCGGCCATCACGGCCAGCTTCGATGTCAAAGGTCACAGCCTGACCGTCATTCAATTGGCGAATGCCTGCACGCTCTAGCGCCGAAACGTGCACGAACACGTCTTTGTTGCCATTTGCGGGGGCGATAAAGCCAAAACCCTTGGTTGCGTTGAACCATTTCACTGTGCCGTTGGCCATAGTGATATCTCCGTATGTTAGTTCCATCCGCAGGATGCGATGGCGTGGCTCAGTCACGTTAGTATCGATAACTGAAGCCGCAAGGAGACAGATTTTTCGAAAATAGCGTTTTTTGCCCCGCCTCTATGCGCCAGTTTTCAAAATAAAACAAGGGATGATTGAACAAGGCGCATTGCCGCTAGTCCTGAGCGCGGCCCTGATAGGAATAATCATCGGTATTGATGATAATACGCGTGCCCGCGCCGATATGCGGCGGCACCATTACCCGAAGGCCATTGGTGCAAGTGGCGGGCTTATAGCTAGAAGAGGCCGTCTGCCCTTTGACCACAGGTTCCGTGTCGCTGATTTCCACAGTGACCTTTTGCGGCAACTCAATGGCAATCGCCATGCCGTCAAATGTTTTCAGAAAAACCTTAATCCCATCGGTCAAAAACACCTTGTCATCGCCAATAACATCGGGATGCACGGCGATTTGCTCATAGGTGTTGGGTTCCATAAAATGAAAGCCTTCGCCATCCTCATAGAGGAAACTGTATTCGCGGTCATCCACATTGGCCTTTTCCACCATTTCCGTGGTGCGCCAGCGTTCGGCAACTTTGACGCCGTCTGAAATACGGCGCATATCGACCGAAGTGGTGGGGGTGCCCTTGCCGGGATGGAAATTTTCGGCCTTTAGCACGGCATAAAGCTTGCCGTCCATTTCCACAACATTGCCTTTGCGCAGGCTGGAAGCGATGACTTTCACGGGTTTTATCCTTGTTTTCGGGCGCGCGCCGCCCTATCGGGGCGATACTGTCTGACTGCGCATAGCCCATATTTTCGCAAATCTCCAGAGGATAGCCAAAAACATGCAAAGGCCATGGTGGAACCCGCAATCCCATGCGGATCGTCGCCCTTTATTGATGGCACGCACGCGTATCCAGGCGGCGATGCGCGGCTGGC
>CAXNIF010000194.1:0-4349 GCA_964202345.1 Cypionkella sp. | reverse complement strand
CCACTCTCAAGCCCCCCCCAAAAAACGATGCACGTCATCCCCCACACGCCCTACAATGTCGGGACGGACGCCATACGCGGGCGGGACGGATGCGGGACAGATGCCATACGCCGCCCAAGGGCAAACGGCGCCGCTAAGCTGGGCTTTGCCCCGCGCAGAATAGCGCCGCGCGGGGCGTTTACTTACAGGATTTCCGACATCTTCACCGTGCGCCCCTCGGCCACGGATTTCAGCGCGGCTTCGGCCAGTGCCAGCGCAATCAGCCCGTCTTCGCCTGATGGCGCGGCGGGTTTTCCGCTAGAGAGTGCCGCAATAAAGCTAGCGATTTCAGCGGCATAGGCTTCGGTGTAGCGGGTCATAAAGAAATCATGCAGCGGCGGGCGGGTATAGCCTGCGCCCGTGGCCACTTCAATCGACACGGGCCGTTGGTTTTCCGCCGCAACCATGCCCTTAGACCCATGCACCTCGATCCGCTGGTCATAACCATAGGTCGCGCGGCGCGAGTTGGAAATCACCGCTTGGCGGCCAGAGGCGGTTTTCAGCATCACCTGCACAGAATCAAAATCCCCAGCCTTTCCAATGGCTTGATCCACCAAAACAGCGGCCATGGCCGAGACTTCGGCAATCTCCTCGCCCAGCAAAAACCGTGCCATGTCGAAATCATGGATGGTCATATCGCGGAAAATCCCGCCCGAACGGGTGATATACTCCACCGGCGGCGCCCCCGGATCGCGGGATGTGATGACAGCCATTTCCACCGCGCCAATCGTGCCCTTGTCAATCTCGGCCCTAACCGCCTGAAAATGTGGGTCAAAACGGCGGTTAAAGCCCACCATCAACGTGCCTTTATGGGCGCGAACAACCTCTAGACACGCCTTCACACGGGCCAGCGACAGATCAATCGGCTTTTCGCAAAACACCGCTTTGCCCGCTTTGACGGCGGCTTCGATCAGATCGGCATGGGTGTCGGTTGGGGTGCAAATCACCACAGCGTCAATGTCGCTTGCGGCCAAAATCGCCTCGATGCTGCGCACGGCGCAGCCCGTTTGATCGGCAATCGCCTGCGCTGCAGCGGGCAAGGCATCGGCCACCGCCACCAGACGCGCGCCCGCATCCCCCGTAATGGCCTTTGCGTGAACTTTGCCAATGCGCCCTGCGCCCAAAAGCCCAAATGTGACAGCCATCATCTTCTCCTGCTGGAATCTATTTGCTGGAACCTATATTCCATTTCGGGGCGCTTTCAATTGCCCGATTCCAAAATGCCCCAAATTATTGGCATCTAGGCCCGCTATTCTTGCGCGCGCAGCACCCCCGCAGGGCGGCGCGCCAAGGGGCGCAGCACAAAGACAAGGCCCGAGAGCAAGGTCGCAAAAATGCCACCCAAAATCACCGCCAAGGCCGAGATCGGTTCAAAGGCATAGTCGCTCTCCATGATAAAGAACATCACGCCCCATGCGCCCAGCGCCCCTGCAAACAGCGCCACAAGACCCGCCGCCGCACCCGTCAGCGCGGCACGCAGCGCAAAGCTGGCCAGAATACGCCCGCGCGATGCACCTAAGGTTTTTAGCACCGCCGCCTCATAAACCCGCGCCCTTTCCCCAGAGGCAGCAGCCCCAATAAGCACCACAAAGCCCGTGGCCAAAGTGGCCAGCGCGGCCAAGGTGGTCGCCTGCGCAATCGCGCCCAGGGCATCGGCGGCGCGGGCAATCGCGGCTTTGATCCCGATGGCGGTGATATTGGGATAGCTGGTGGAAATCTCGCGCAGAATCCCGGCTTCGGCGGTTTCATCGGCATAGACGGTGGCGATAAAACTATGCGGCGCTCCGGCCACTGCCGATTTGTTCAGCGTCATGACAAACCCCATCCCCGCATTGGAAAAATCCACTTCGCGAAATGAGGTGACAGCGGCGATGATGTCGCGCCCCAAAATGTTGACGGTGATTTGATCGCCCAGTTTCAGGCCAATCTCATCCGCCTCTTCTTGGGCAAAGGAAATCTGCGGCGCACCGTCATAGCCAGTGGGCCACCATGTCCCGCCCGTCACCTTTGTGCCGCTGGGCAGCTCATCGGCATAGGTGATGCCGCGATCACCCTGCACCACCCAGTGACCGCCCGCCACTTCGCGCGCATCCACCCCGTTGATCTGAGTGATAATGCCGCGCAGCATCGGCGCGCTTTCGACGCCTTGCACCGCTGGATTTGCGGCCAATTTTTCGCGAAATCCCTCGATTTGATCGCCCTGAATATCGACAAAGAAATAGCTTGGCGCGCGGCTTGGCAAATCGCGGGCAATGGCGGCGCGCAGGTTATGGTCGATTTGGCCCACCGCCGCCAACACTGTCAGGCCAAGGCCCAAGGCCAGCACCACTTGCATCGTTTCGGCGCGGGGCGCACCGATGGCGGCAAGGGCCGCGCGCAGGCCATACTTGCCGCGCAGCCAGCCAAGCCGCGCCGCCCGCCGCACCGCCCAAGACAGCCCCAGCGCCGCCAGCGCCAAAACCCCCAGCGACAGGGCGATGCCCCCCGCCATGCCCAAGGTCAATTTCCAATTGCCCGACATCGCCATCGCCCCGCCAATCAACAACAGCGCCAAAGCCGCCATGGCCCCAAGATAGCGACCGCGCACCGCGCCGCCCGCAAGCCCGCCGCGATATAGCGCCGCCGCGCGCACCCCTTCGCTGCGCGCCAAGGGCCATAGGGCAAACAAAAAGGCCGATGTCATGCCATAAAATGCCGCCTCGATCACCGGGGCGGGCGTAAGGCTGATATCCACAGGAAAGGGCAAAGCCGCCTGCAACGGGCCTGCAAAAATCAACGGCAGCCCCACCCCCAAAATCAGACCAAGGGCCACGCCCACCCCTGCGAGCAGGGCAATTTGAATGAAATAGGTCTGAAAAATCAACCCGCCCGTGGCCCCCAAAGTGCGCAAGGTGGCGATGGTGGATATCTTGGCCTCTAGGTAAGAGCGCACCGCTGCCGCCACGCCAACGCCGCCCACGGCGAGCCCAGCAAGGCCCACCAGCACCAAAAAATCGCCCATGCGGTCAACAAATTGCGACACCGAAGGCGAAGGGCGGCGGCGGTCTTGCCAGCGCATGCCCTGATCGCGGTATTGCGACTCGATCTCGGATTTCAGCGCGTCAAGATCAGCGCCTGCGGGCAAGATCATTCGGTATTGGCTGTCAAACAGCGTCCCCATCCCCAAAAGCCCCGAGTTCGCCAAATCAGCGCGGCGCACCAAAACGCGCGGCGCAAAGGCAAAGCCTGTGGTGGCGCTATCGGGTTCAGCGATCAGGCGGGCGGCAAGGTGAAACTCGGCCTCGCCCAAGCGAAAGCGATCCCCCAAGGCCAGCCCCATCTGATCGGCCAAAACCCCGTCAATCACCGCGCCCGCAACACCGTCTTGGGGCGCAAAGGCATCTGGCAAGGACGGCGCGCCTTGCATGTCCACCGCGCCCAAAAGCGGATAGGCATCATCAACCGCCTTGACCGACACCAGCACACGGCTATCGCCCGCCACGGCCATAGATCGAAAATCGACCACTTCGGACATCTGCGTTGATATGCTGCGCAAATACGCAAGTTCCTCTTGTGTGGCATAGCGATAGGTCAATTGCACCTGAGCATCGCCACCCAGCAACGTCGCCCCTTGCTGCGTCAGGCCCGATTGAATGCCCGCGCGCACCATGCCGACGCCTGCGATGGCCGCCACCCCCAAGGCCAATGACGCCAAAAACACCACAAATCCGCGAAGCCCGCCGCGCAATTCGCGCCGCGCGATGGCACTGGCTAGGGATAGGCTCATGGGGTTTGCCCCCCCGCCGCGGGATTGGCGCTATCGGCCGCAATGCGCCCGTCCACCAACCTTATCCGCCGCCCGCACCGCGCCGCCAATTCTGGCGCATGGGTGACCATGATCAATGTCGCCCCATGGCGCGCTTGTAGGTCAAACAGCAAATCCATGATCGCCGCGCCATTCACACTGTCCAAATTGCCTGTCGGCTCGTCGGCCAGCAAAATGGCTGGGCGCGGTGCGGCGGCGCGGGCCAGCGCCACGCGCTGCTGCTCGCCGCCTGACATTTGCGCCGGATAGTGATCCATCCGCGCGCCCAGCCCCACAGCCTCGAGTTCGGCGCGCGCGCGCGCAAAGGCTTGGGGATTGCCCGCAATCTCCATCGGCATGGCTACATTTTCCAAGGCGGTCATCGTGGGGATCAAGTGAAAGGATTGAAACACCACCCCCATCCGCCCACGCCGAAACCGCGCCAACTGATCTTCGTTCATGGGCGATAGGTCTTCGCCCAGCGCTGTGATCTTGCCCGCGCTCGCGCGCTCTAGCCCGCCCATCA
>CAXNIF010000193.1:0-4383 GCA_964202345.1 Cypionkella sp. | reverse complement strand
AGTTTCGATAGGTGTCGGTCAAGTCATGCCCAAGGCGTTCTGTCAGCAAACGAAGCTGTTCGCTCAGTTTTTGAATTTCATCCGAATGTTTTTCTGGAATGGTTGGGTAGTGGCGAAAATAGAAGTCCAGGGTTAGAATGATCTCATCTCGTGACCATTTTGGATTTCGTACCATTCTTACTTACTCCCATAATCTGAGTCGACCTTAACACTGAAGATACGGCAATCTTCCCGAACATCTATTTATAACTGTTTATAACTTTTCGTTACACACAACAAAGCCGCCCAAAAGCGGCTAAGGTGTTGATATGTATTGGGTAATTGGTGGAGCCAGGGAGGATCGAACTCCCGACCTCTTGAATGCCATTCAAGCGCTCTCCCATCTGAGCTATGACCCCATGCCATCAGCCGTTGGGCGCGGCTGCGTGGGCGGTGTTTAGGATAGGGCGCGCGGGGGTGCAAGGGGAAAAACACATTCTCCCCTGCGCGCCGCTGTTTCTACAGATCTTCCTCGTTGCCAGCCACATCGGCCAGATCGTCCAGCGATACGGTGTCGTCCGCATCTTCCTCTAGCAGCTCGTCATCCAGCTCTGCGTCATCGGCAACGCCTTCGACCAAAAGATCATCGGCTTCCAAATCATCGACAAGGCTGATGTCATCGTCCTTTTCGGGCTGCACGCGGGCAATGACCGAAGCAGCCATCTTGCGCCGCGCGCTTTCGATATCCACAACTTCGCCCGTGTAGGGGCTCACGATTGGGTTGCGGTTCAAGTCGTAAAAGCGTTTTCCCGTGGTTGGGCAGACGCGTTTGGTTCCCCATTCAGCCAAAGGCATGGTTTGTTCCTTATATCGGCGGCCCCAAAATGGGCAGGTCAATGAAGAATGTCGCTTGCCACAGCTTTGCCGCGCTGTCAAAGGGTTTTCGCCCCCATTTTTTCGGGCCTTGCAGGCGCAGTTGACTGCGATATCCTGACCCAAATCGGAGAGCAGATGCCCAGCCTTGCAGGAACACCGCCCATAGAGATTACCTTGCGCCGCCATGCCAGGGCGCGGCGTTTCTCGTTGCGGGTGTCGCAAGGTGATGGGCAAGTCACATTGTTGCTGCCCCTGCGCGCGCGCGAAGATGAGGCGATGGCCTTTGCCCAATCGCATGAGGGCTGGATTCGCCGCGCCCTGTCGCGCCTGCCGCAGGCTGTGCCCATCGCTTTGGGCGGGCAGGTGATGTTTGAAGGGCAAACTCTGGCCATCACCAGCGGCGCGGGCCGTGCCTTGCGCCTAGAGGCAGGTTGCCTGATCGTGCCGGGCGCGGCGGCGCGCGTTCCGGCCCGCATTGCCGCCTTTCTCAAACTGCGCGCGCGCGATCGGTTGGTGCAGGCGTCTGATTTTTACGCCGCGCAGATTGGCCGCAAAGTCACTCAGATATCGTTGCGCGATACGCGCTCGCGTTGGGGGTCTTGCAGCGCGGCGGGGGCGCTGATGTATAATTGGCGCCTGATCATGGCCCCGCCTGCGGTGCTGGATTATGTCGCGGCGCATGAAGTGGCGCATTTGGTGGAAATGAACCATTCGCAGGCTTTTTGGGCGGTGGTGTCCCAGCTATATCCCAATTGGCAGGTGCAGCGCGATTGGCTCAAACGTCATGGCGGCGCGTTGCAGGCGGTGCGATTTGACCAAGCTAGTGGTGATGCGCCCATTGACCCCAGCCCATAGGCTGTGAAAAGCTGGCATCATGCCAATCAAACCGCGCCTTGCCGATCCCAATGCCGCCGCGCATGAGCGTGTCTATAAGGCGCTGCGCCTATCGGTGATGCATGGCGAATTATCCCCAGGGCACGCCTTGACGATTCGCGGGATTGCGCAGCAATTTTCGGTTTCAATGACCCCCGCGCGTGAGGCTGTGCGCCGGCTTTCGGCCGAAGGGGCCTTTACGATGTCGGCATCTGGCCGCGTATCAACGCCCATGCTGGCCCCAGAGCGGATTGAGGAATTGGCCGCCGTGCGTGCTCTCCTCGAGCCAGAAATGGCCGCGCGGGCGCTGCCCCGCGCCCATTTCGCCCTGATCGATCGGTTGGCCGCCATCAATGCCATGAACCAAGACGCGGTGATCAACCAAGACGCCATTGCCTATGTGCGCAGTAACTTAGAATTTCACCGCACGCTTTACTTGCGTGCCCAGACCCCTGCAATGCTGGCGATGATCGAAACGGTGTGGTTGCAATTGGGGCCAACCATGCGCGAGATGTATCAAAAGATACGCCGCCGCGAGATGCCCCAGCATCACAAGCTTATCCTTGCGGCGCTGCGCGCGGGCGACGAACCCGGATTGCGTTTGGCGGTGCGCACCGATGTGACGCAGGGCTTGCGGCATTTGATTGGATAAACCATTGTCGCCACATAGAAAGCATTTTAGCGCCTGTTTCATCTTGGCGCATAATTTATAGGGACGAGAGATGTTCAACATAGCAAATGGCCTACAGTATAATCGATTTCTGAAGCAGATGCACGAAAACTGCCTATTTGACTGGTATATGGAGGTGGGCTGCCGTCAGGGCCGCTCATTCGCCCCTGTGCGGGGGAAAACCATCGCGGTTGATCCTTTCTTTCGCGTTGAAGAAAACGTCATTCATGCCAAACCTGCGCTGCATATTTTTCAGCAACCAGCGATGATTTTTTCGAATCTGGCTTTTTGGCGCGCAATCATATCGCGCTCTCGGTTTCTTTTTTGGATGGCATGCATCTGGTTGAATATCTGCTGCGCGATTTCATGGCAACCGAACGCGCCAGCCATGCGCAAGGTGTGATCTTGATGCATGATACGGCCCCGCGCGATGCTGCGATGACGACGCGCAATTTTCGCGAATTGCGCAAAGGTTCCCCTTGGACAGGGGATGTGTGGAAAATCTGGCCCATCTTGCAGCAATATCGCCCCGATTTGACCCTGCAGATGTTGGATTGCAAGCCAACTGGTTTGATGATGGTTTCAGGGTTAAATCCCAAAAGCACTGTCTTAGCAGATCACTACAAAGAGATTATTGCCCAATGGCAAGACTTGTCCATTGAAGACTATGGCCCCGACAAATTTGCCCGTAGTTTTGTCTTTACCAATGCGCATCAGATCAGCAGTGACGGCTTTGCCATTTTCGCGCCGCTGTCGCTGGGGCAAGACGTCGCGGCGCCAAAATTTGCCAGCCCCTAAGAGGCGCAAGCAGTGCCTTGCGCCCCCTATTTTTAGTTAGGCGTGGATCGCCCCATCACCGCAGGCAAGCGCCGCCTCGCGCACGGCCTCGCTATAGGTGGGGTGAGCGTGGCAGGTCAGCGCTAGGTCTTGGGCGGATGCGCCAAATTCCATGGCCACGCAAATCTCGTGGATCAAATCGCCCGCCATGGGCCCGATGATATGCGCGCCCAAGATGCGGTCGGTGGCGGCATCTGCCAAGATTTTGACAAAGCCATCGGCCTGAAAAATCGCCTTGGCGCGGGCGTTGCCCATGAAGGGGAATTTGCCAACTTTATAGGCGCGGCCCTGTTCTTTGAGCTGTTCTTCGGTGGCCCCAACGCTGGCCACTTCGGGGGTGGTATAGACCACGCCCGGGATGACATTATAGTTCACATGACCATGTTTGCCGGCCAAAATCTCGGCCAAGGCCATGCCCTCATCTTCGGCCTTATGGGCCAGCATCGGGCCGACAATGGCATCGCCGATGGCGTATAAGTCTTTGATATTGGTGCGGAAATGCTCGTCTGTTTTGATTTGACCGCGCGGGTGCATCTCGACGCCTAGGGTGTCTAGGCCCAGTCCTTGCGTATAGGGCACGCGGCCCGTGGCCAGCAGCACGGCATCGGCGGTGAGGCTGGCCTCTGTATCATCCTTGCGCAGTTTATAGGAGACAGTTGCGCCCGATTTTGCGGGCTTGGCGGACTGGACTGCGGCGCCAAGGATGAACTTAATTCCTTGTTTCGTCAGAATTTTTTGGAAGGATTTCGCAACTTCGCCGTCCATGCCGGGGGTGATGGTGTCTAGGTATTCGATCACCGTGACCTCGGCCCCAAGGCGGGCGTAAACGCTGCCCATTTCCAAGCCAATCACCCCTGCGCCAATGACGACCAGCGATTTTGGAATGGCGCTTAGGCTCAGCGCGCCTGTCGAGGTGACGATGGTTTTCTCATCAATATCAACGCCTTGCAAGGTGGCGGGGGCGGAGCCTGTGGCGATGACAATGTGTTTGGCGCTGTGGATATCGTCGCCCACTTTCACTTGCCCTGCGGCGGGGATGGAGGCCCAGCCTTTGATCCAAGTGACTTTGTTCTTTTTCAGCAGGAACTCGATCCCCTTGGTGTTGCCGTTTACCACATCCTGTTTATAGGCCTGCATCTTGGCCCAAT
>CAXNIF010000192.1:0-4407 GCA_964202345.1 Cypionkella sp. | reverse complement strand
GCCGAGTGCATGGGTTTGCAGCGCGCGAACCACCGACATATAGCCCCCTTGGGCCAAAAACGCGGTCTCGTCCGGGGTGCTGGCGCGCCCCAGTGCGTTGTTGCGAAAGGGAAATCTGCCAAAGCGGGCAATCACCTCGCGGTGGGCCCGTGCGTGCAGGGCCAGATCAGGATGATCGGGCAGGCGGTCTTGCATCAATTGCACCGCCAAATCTTGATCGGCCATATCTTCGGAATGTTCAAAGGGCATGTAAAAGAACTGCCGTTCGGGCGGCGGCGTTTGCATGTCCCACCCCGCCTCTATGGCGCGGCGCGCGGCGGTGCGGGCGCGGGCATCGGTGGCAAAGGCCAGCGGGCTGGCGCGGTGGATATTGCGGGGAAACTGATCGCAGACAATCAGATAGGCCAAGGTGCCAACGGCACCTTCGGCCCAATGCTCTAGCCCGCCGTCATGGGCCGCTTGCCAAAGAGGGGCAAACAGGGCGGCAATTTCGCCGTCCAAATCCGCGCCGCCCGCATACCAGCCCTTTGGGCCGACAGCCCCAATCCAGTAATCCAGCACCTCGATCGGATCCGACATTTGGCCTCCTTTTTGCGCCCCCGTGCCAAGGTGGCGCGGCCCGGCCAAAAGCGCAAGCCCTATTGCTGGCCGTCTTCCTTTTGTTCCAAAACCACCCCAACAGCCAGCGAAGAGGCTGTCGGGGTCAGGCCCGCATAGACACCTGCCAAGGGCGCAGCGCGGCGCGTCATACGCCAGGCGGCATAGCCCGCCAAGGCCCCAAAAAACCCAGCAATGATCAAAAAATAACCCTTGGCCCCCAGCAGATCCATCACCCAACCCGCCAGCAAGGGGCCAAAAATAGCGCCAAAGCCGTTCAGAAATATCAGCCCCGCCGAAGCTGCGGGCATTTCCTCTTTGCTTAGGTGGTCATTGGCATGGGCAATCAACAGCGAATACAAAGGGTTAATCACCCCGCCCAATGCGGCGGCGGCCAGCAACTCTAATGCAAAAGGCAAGGGCAGCAGCCCGGCCAATGCCATCACCCCAGCCCCCACCAAAGACATCCACATGATCAGCAAACGGCGGTCAAACCGATCAGAAGCCCAGCCAATGGGATATTGCAGAACCAAGCCGCCAAAATACATCGCCGCAACAAAGGCGGCGATCTGCCCCACCGACATGCCCACCAAGGCCCCATAGACCGAGGCCATGCCGAACATTGCGGCAAAAACTGCGCCCGTCAGCAGCATCCCCGCGCAGCCCAGCGGCGAGACGGCGAATAAGGCGGCAAAGCTCATCGGCTTGGTGCGCTCGAAGGTGGGGGCGGGCACATCGGCCAGCAACAAAGGCAGGAACGAGAGCGAAACCAGCACCGAAGGAATGATGAACAGCGCATATCCATTGGGATCGCCAAAGCCCAGCAGCCCCTGCGCCGCGATAATCCCCAGCATTTGCACGATCATATAGGCCGATAGCGTCTGCCCGCGCGTCTCATTGCTGGCGGTGTTGTTCAGCCAGCTTTCAGCGGTGATATAGATGACTGAAAAGGCAAAGCCGATCAGCACCCGCATCACCGTCCAAGCGGGCCATTCGACCATCATCGGATATAAGATAAAAATCGCCGAAATGATCGAGCCCATCGCGGAAAACACCCGCACATGGCCGACACGGCGGATCATCGGCGCGGCCAGTTGCGCACCTGCCAAAAAGCCCCCGAAATAGGCCGACATGACCAAAGACAGATGAAAGGTGGAAAACCCCTCGGACGCGCCGCGAATACCCAGCAGCGGCGCTTGGATGCCATTGCCCAGCATCAGCAGCATAACACCCAGCAAAAGCGGCCAAGACTGGCGCAGAACAATCAGCATATCGCCCTACCTTTTTTCAAGTTGTAGCACAGGTTTGGGCGGATCGGGCAGCAAAAGCGACGCATCCCCATACGAAAAAAACCGATATTTTCCTGCAATGGCATGGGCGTAAATGGCGTCAATGCGCGCCTTCCCCATCAAGGCCGAAACCAGCATCATCAGAGTCGATTTGGGCAGATGGAAATTGGTCATCAGCCCATCTGTCATGCGAAAGTTAAACCCAGGATAAATGAAAATATCCGTCTCGCCCAGCCAAGGGCAAAGCTTGTCTTGCGGGCTGTTATTGTCGCGCGCGGCGGTTTCAATCAGCCGCAGCGCCGTTGTGCCCACGGGGATGATTCGCCCCCCTGCCGCGCGGGCGGCATTGATCGCCTCGGCGGCCTTGGGGGTGATTTCCCCCCATTCGGCGTGCATTTTATGCGTGGTGACATCTTCGACTTTGACGGGCAAAAAGGTGCCCGCGCCCACATGCAGCGTCACTTCGGCAAATAGCACACCCTGAGCGGCCAATTGCTCGAGCAAGGGGCGGTCAAAATGCAAGCTGGCCGTGGGGGCGGCAACGGCCCCCGCATGGCGGGCAAAAACGGTTTGATAATCGTCCATATCGCGCGCATCGGTGGCGCGTTTTGTGGCAATATAGGGCGGCAAAGGCATTTGCCCCGCGCGCTGCAAGGCCGCGTCAAAATCTGCGCCTTGCTTGTTGAAAAGCAAATGGCAATCGCTGTCTGATTTGGCGATAACGCGGGCATGGAGCATGTCGCCAAATTGAATCACATCACCCAAGGCCAGCTTGCGCAAGGGGCGGGCCATTGCCCGCCATTGGCCCAACGGATCGGGTGCCATCAGCGTGATATCCACCGCCGCCGAGCTTTCCCCCCGCGTCCGCCTGCCCTTTAATTGGGCAGGAATCACGCGGGTATTGTTCAAAACCAACAAATCGCCCGGGCGCAAAATATGCAGCAAATCATAGACGCGGCCATCGGTGATATGATCGCCTTGTGCCCATAACAGCCGCGCAGAGGGGCGCGGGCTGGCGGGGCGCGTGGCAATCAACGCATCGGGCAAGTCAAAGTCGAAATCGTCAAGCTTCATGGTTGTGTCACATCCAACTGAGCGGGCGGCAGTTTCAAGATATTGCGCAAAAATCCCGGCAATAACACCGAAAGCGGGTTGACCCGAACTTGCGGCGCATCGGCCCTGCCGCGCAATGTATAGTTAAAGCCCAAAACCCCTTCGCCGCGCTTAGACATCACAGCGCCCAACCCATTTATCAGATAAATGGGTGAAATCACGCCCTGCATCTGCATGTCGCGATCCTCTATGTGATAGGTGCCTTGCATCGTGACCCCCAAAGCGCCGCCCGTTGCCACGCCTTCGCGCAGCTCGACCCCTTTTGGCGTCAGAAGGAAATCGCCCGTCACCGAGTTAAACAAAATGCCAGGGCCGGCCAATTGTTCAAGCAGCCCGACCACCGAAATCGCATTTAACAATTCCGCAAGGATCGAGCTGCTTTGAACGCGCAGCCCCTGCATTTCGATATCCCCGACATAGTGGCCCGGCCTGTCTTGGGATGTGAGCACTAAATTCATTTGCCCGCCCCGCGCTGCCCCATAGACTCCCGCAAGGGCCAGCGCCGCGCCGGCATCGGATGAAAAGACACGAATGATCGTGCCCGAAGCGCTGGGCGAAACTTGGCCCGCCAAGGAGGGGCCATCTGACAGTTTTGCCGTGAATGTCCCACTCAGCCCTGCGGCTTGGGCAAGGATGTCACCCTCAAACCCTGTCAGATTGATGGTGTCTGATAGGCGCAGCGACGCCAAACGCAGCGATAGGGGCATCGCGGCCCCCAAGCTATTGCGCCCGCTTGCAGGGGGGAAATGGCGCATATCCAGGCTGCCTTTTGGCACCTCAATGGCCAGCCCCCCCTTTTCGCCTTGCGCGGCAAAAATTACCTCGCCCGCAAATAATGCGCCAAGGCGCAGGTCGGAAAAAACAGCCCGCTGAAACTGGCCGCGCGCGTTCATTCGCACGCTGCCCTGCGCGCGCAATTCACCCGCTTGCAGGGCCAAAACCGTGATCTGAGGCGGGCTGGACAGGGCGATTTCGGCGCGCAAATCGCCGGCCATTTTGGCCGGCTTTCGATAGCCAATCGCGCCAATTTCCAAGGCGATACCCTGCAAATCAGAGACAAGGCGCAATTGTGCAGGCTGCCCGCGCGCAAAATCAATACGCACTTGGGCCATGCCTTCACCCGTCACGCTGCCTTGCGGCAATTTCACACCAAAAACCCGCAAATTGGCGTCTGAAAGTGCGGCCTGCCCCGTCACGCTTGCCGCCCCCTTTGGGCCAAAACTTTGCAGGTATTCCCCCGTGAAAGGGATGTCAGAAATTTGGCCCGCCCCGCCAATGCGCAGGTCATCTTTTGTGACCCAAACATCCAATTTTGGCGCGGTGACCAAATGGCCAGGTGCCAAATCTTCGCTGGAAAAATTGGAAATCACCCCGGCCGATTGTAGCGATACATCGGGCCAAGTGATCC
>CAXNIF010000191.1:0-4416 GCA_964202345.1 Cypionkella sp. | reverse complement strand
TCAGATCGGCTTTATTTCGAACCGCTGACGCTGGAACATGTGCTGGAAATTCTGCGAGTCGAACAGGAAAACGGCACGCTGCATGGGGTGATTGTGCAATTTGGCGGGCAAACCCCGCTAAAGCTGGCCAATGCCCTGCATGCCGAAGGTATCCCGATTCTGGGCACCACCCCCGATGCGATTGATCTGGCCGAAGACCGCGAGCGGTTCCAAGGCCTGCTGCACAAGCTGGGCCTAAAGCAGCCGCACAACGGCACAGCCCGCTCGCGCGATGAGGCGTTCAAAGTGGCCAAAACTGTCGGCTATCCGCTGGTCATCCGCCCCAGTTTCGTTCTGGGCGGGCGCGCGATGGAAATCATCCGCGATGATGCCCAGCTAGAGCGCTATATCGCCACCGCCGTGCAAGTGTCGGGCGATAGCCCCGTTTTGCTGGACAGCTATTTGTCTGGCGCCATCGAAGTGGATGTCGATGCCCTGTCGGACGGGGCAAATGTCCATGTTGCGGGGATTATGGAGCATATCGAAGAAGCGGGCGTGCATTCGGGCGATTCCGCTTGCTGCCTGCCGCCCCATTCGCTGGCCCCTGCCCTGATTGAGGAAATGAAGACCCAGACCATCGCCATGGCTCGCGCGCTGAATGTGGTGGGGCTGATGAACGTGCAATTTGCCATCAAAGACGGCGAGATTTTCGTATTGGAAGTCAACCCGCGCGCCAGCCGCACGGTGCCCTTTGTGGCCAAGGCGACCGATAGCGCGATTGCCGCCATTGCCGCGCGGCTGATGGCGGGCGAGCCTATGGCCAATTTCCCGCTGCGCGCCGCCTATGCCGCGGGCGTTGGCCCCGATACCGTGCTGCCCTTGGCCGATGCCTTTACGCTGGCCGATCCAATCACGCCTTGGTTTTCGGTCAAAGAGGCGGTTCTGCCCTTTGCGCGCTTTCCGGGTGTTGACCCTGTCTTGGGGCCAGAAATGCGCTCGACAGGCGAGGTGATGGGCTGGGATCGCAGCTTTGCGCTGGCGTTTCTAAAGGCGCAGATGGGCGCGGGCGTGACATTGCCCGATGCAGGCCGCGTGTTCGTGTCGATCAAAGACATGGACAAAACCGCTGCCTTTGCGGGGGCTGCCCGCGATCTGATCGCCATGGGGTTTGAAATTGTCGCCACCGAAGGCACCGCCAAATGGTTAGCCAAGCAAGGTGTGGCCGCGACTATGGTGAACAAGGTCTATGAAGGCCGCCCGAACATCGTGGATCGGCTGAAAAACAACGACATCGCGCTGGTGATGAACACCACGACAGGCACCCAAGCGATTGCCGACAGCCGTGACATCCGCCGCGTGGCGCTGATGGACAAAATCCCCTATTTCACCACAATTGCGGCGTCGATTGCCGTGGTCGCCGCGATGAAGGCGCGCGGCGAGGGCTATGGCGTGAGGACGTTGCAGGGGTGAGGGGCGGTTACGCGCCGCTTAGCATCTTGGCGGTCTTGATGGCATATCGATCAGTCATTCCTGAAACGAAATCCGTCATAGAATGCAATGCTTCGTTTGGCGTTTGTATATCTCTCAAGTCAAGTTGTAAGGCAGCAGACAATTGCTTGAGGTAGCCTTCAAGTTTACTACTATCCCAATTCTGCCTCATTAGCTCGTTATAAACGGGGAGCACGCCATCCAAGACTTGCCAGATTACGTTTCTCCCGCTTACCTCTAGGTCAGTCTTTCGCTTTGCCGTGAAAAGGCGTTGCTTTGCAATTTTTTTGATTTCATGAAACTCATTAGCTTTGGCCGAGGCTTCGACCAATGAGCCAGAAAATGTACCATCCATGATCATCTTATAATTATCTTTAAAGGACTCAACACAGGCTGTTATCGCAGCGCCGATTCCGCGCGACCTCATGTAGGCAATTCTTTCTTCATTGGTCATGCGTGAAATATCAGCGTTGGACGCCCCAGCAAGTGGGCTCAGACATCTATCAACAACCTCAAACTGTAAGTCTCCCGCGGTGAACCCATCTTCGATGTCAAGAATGTTATAACATATATCATCTGCAGCTTCTACGATAAAAACCAATGGATGGCGACGCCACCATTGTCCTGAACTGTGGACCTCTTTAACGAGTCCTAATTCACTGCAAATTGACTCGAATATTTCTAACTCTGTCTGAAATATTCCGAATTTCTTGGCGCCACAGTAATCTGAATTAATGCTATTCTTGACTTTGCTTGTGATCGGATACTTAGTGAAGGCTCCCAATACACCCTTGGATAAACGCATACCGCCTTGGTTCCGATACATTTCCAACTTTGTCAGTATTCTAAAACCCTGCGCATTTCCTTCGAATTCTTCAAACTCACTTCGGTGACTTAAATACTCACCGTTCATCATTCCAAAAATCCCAGATGGGCTTGACGAAGAAAATTGATCTTTGAACCAGCTTCCAATAGCCGCTTCGCCAGAGTGCCCAAATGGAGGGTTGCCAATATCGTGCGCAAGGCAAGCGGCTTGAACTATTCCAGCGATGGTATGCTTCGCTCCCGCGGTGACGAGGCATTCGACTTCGAGCCAATGCCCGATTGACATTCCCAGCGATCGCCCAACGCTTCCTGTTTCAACGCTATGAATTAAACGGTGGTGGATGTGATCATGATCATAAAGTGGATGAACTTGAGTCTTATTGGCAAGCCTACGGAAAGGCGCTGAAAAAACTATCCTATCAAGGTCTTGAACATATATCGGCCGATGAGGCTCCTCAACGTAGTTGCCATCGCCCAAGCGTTTAGAACTCAATAGGTGAACCCAATCCATTTATTCCTCCAAAATTCGAGCGAGGATTTCAACTTAAGCGAAAGGAGTCAAGTAGTTTACGGAATTCATCGGCCAATGACTTGCGACGAATACCCGCGAAACACATTCCGCTTTTCAAATCTGTCTAACCTCGCTACATTCGGCCCACCCAAACCGAAAGGCCCACCCCATGCATCCCCAAAAGAAATTCCATCTGATCTTCAGCCTGATTATGGCCGCCATCATGGTGCTGCTGATGACCTTTGTCATCACTGCCGTCAACATCGGCTTTGGCCCAGATTTCTTGGCCGCTTGGGCGCGGGTTTATGGGATTGCCTATATCGTGGCCGTGCCTGTGATCTTTTTCGTTGCGCCTTTGGCGCGCAAAATCACGGGGCGGTTGTTGGGAATACAGCCCTAGCCGCCCGATTCATGGCGCGAACATATGGCGGCCTGTCCTGTCATCGCCGCGCAAGGGCGTCATGGGCCTAAGTCATCATGATCAACCAGCCCGCTTTGGTGTTGAATAGGATCGTCTTGGCGCAGCACCAAACCCTAAGCGCATGGCATCGCCCATCACGCGCACCCGCGATATCGGCCCAAAACTTTGCCATGGCGCAGGCCGCGGTCATGTGTAAACTGCCCTAAAAAAGGAGCTGTGCATGAACAGGTTACAGGGCAAAATCGCGCTGATTACCGCCGCGGGCCAAGGGATTGGCCGGGCCAGTGCATTGCGCATGGCCGCCGAAGGTGCGCATGTCTTTGCCACCGATATCAATGAGGCAGCGCTTGAAGAGCTTGCCCCGATTGACGGCATCACGGCGCGCCGCTTGGACGTGCTCAGCGCGCCAGATATCGCGGCCTTGACGGGCGCGATTGGCCCCGTTGATATTTTGTTCAATTGTGCGGGCATCGTGCATGCAGGCACCGTGCTAGAGGCCAGCGAAGCCGAATGGGATCTTGCCTTTGACCTGAATATCAAGGCGCAGTTTCGCATGATCCGCGCGGTTTTGCCCGCCATGATCGAACGCAAGTCTGGCTCCATCATCAATATGTCCTCTGTCGTTGGGCCCAAAAAAGGCGCCGTGGGGCGGGCGGTCTATGCCGCGTCCAAAGCCGCTGTCATTGGGCTGACCCGGGCTGTTGCAGCCGATTATGTGGCCCAAGGAATCCGCTGCAATGCCATTTGCCCCGGCACGGTGGACAGCCCATCGCTGCACGATCGGTTGCGGGCCACGGGCGATTATGACGCGGCGATGAGGGCCTTTGTCGCCCGTCAAGCGATGGGCCGCCTTGGCCATGTAGACGAAATCGCGGCGCTGGTTTGCTATCTTGCCTCGGATGAGGCAGGTTTTACCACAGGATGTGAACATGTCATTGATGGCGGTTGGACGACATAGGAGAGTGGAATGAAACTTTGCCGTTATGGCACCCGTGGCGCCGAACGCCCGGGGATGATCGATGCGCAAGGCAATCTGCGCGACTTATCGGCGCATATTGCGGATGTTTCGGGCGCAGTGCTGGCAGATTTGGCCCCGCTGCAGGCTATTGATCCTGGCTCCCTGCCCTTGGTTGCGGGCAATCCACGCTTGGGCGCGGCAGTGGGCGGCATTGGGAAATTCATTTGCATTGGC
>CAXNIF010000190.1:0-4438 GCA_964202345.1 Cypionkella sp. | reverse complement strand
AGAGCTGCTGCAAGACCCGCTCAACCGCCTGGCCCATGCGCTGATCCATCCGATCACCTTGATTTTGTTTTTCTTTGGCCTCACGCGCGGCGGCATCGACTTGGCCGCTTTTGCGCCGCCGACAGTGATGATTTTGGCGGTCTATTGGCTGGGCAAACCTTTGGGGTTTTTGCTGGGCTGCTTTATTGCTTTGCGCCTTATCGGTGCAAAGCTGCCACAAGACATCAGTTATCAGGCGATTTTACGCGTGGCTATTTTGTTGGGAATGGGTTTTACTGTGCCCGTCTTGGCCGTGGATACTGCCCTTGATGGCGGCGAAGTGGCGGAAGCTGCGCGCATGGGGCTGGCTTTGACCACGGCGATGGGGCTGCTCACGCTCTTCTTACCGCGACGTTAACTTTTTTGCGCTAAACGACATATACAAAAGCCATTTAGGACAGATTCTTGGAACCGACCCAAGCCCACAAACATCCCGTTTGTTCAGCCTTGCCTATGGGCTGCGCGGCCCCCATCTTTTGTATGGGCCTTTGGGGGCCTGCTTTTTGGGTCAAAACGGGCGTTATCTTGGATGTGTCGATATGATCGCATTCGAAAATGTAACCAAATCTTTTTGGACGGGCCAGTCCCGCAAGGTGATTTTGAACCAAGCTTCCTTTACAGTGGAAGTGGGCAATTCCATGGGAATCTTGGCCAAAAACGGCACGGGCAAGACCACGCTGATCAATATGATGGCGGGGCTGGAAAAGCCCGACGAAGGCACGATCACGCGCAGCTCGCGCATTTCTTTCCCATTGGGTTTTATGGGGGGGGTCATTAATCGCCATACAGCCACCGAAAACGCCCGCTATATTGCGCGGCTTTACGGGCTTGACCCCGATTATATCGAAAGTTTTTGCCGCTGGCTGACGGATATTGACGAATATTTCGACATGCCCGTGGGCACCTATTCGTCGGGAATGCGGGCGCGGTTTTCATTTTCTTTGATGCTGGCCCTAGAATTTGACATCTATCTGATCGACGAGGGCATGCCCCAAACAGCGGATGTCGCCTTTAACAAACGGGCGGGCGAGGTGCTGCGCCAGCGTTTGGCCAATGCAACGGTGATTGTCGTCTCGCATCAGGCGGCCACTTTGGAGAAATTTTGCAACTCGGCGGCTGTGCTGAAAAATGGACAGCTTATCATGTTTGACACTTTAGAAGAGGCAAAGCAGCTTTATGACTACGAAGCTCGTCGCTAACCGATTTCGCATCCAAAAGCCTGCGGCGCGCAAAACCGCTCCGCAAGATGCCGCCGAGACAGCAGCGCCTCCGGCGGCAGCGCCGCTTTCTGTGCCGCAAGAAGGGGCGGTTTTGGGGAAAATCACCCCCGAACGCCAAACGCCCACGCGCGGGGCAAAAGTGCCCTCTGGGCAGATGTTTTTCGACCCAGGCGATGGATTTGGTGATATGACTTTCGACACTGCGCGCAAGGCACCCGCGGCAGACGCCCCTAGCTCTGCGCCGCCAGATGAACCCGGCGATGATAATGCCCGCGCCCTTGATGCCATCGGCCGCGAAGGGTTGACCTTGCGGCAATTGCGCATGGCCCGCCGCTTGGCACAAAAGCATAATTTGCCCGCCGTGTCTGATTTTGACGCCGTGCGTTTGCTGCGCAAGGCAGGGATCGATCCTTTTCAAGCCAATGCCGCCCTTGAAGTTGTCTCAAGCGAGCACCCCCCCTCGGCGGCGGCGCCGTCGCGCGCCATGGCGCTGGCCCGCCAAGCGCAACTGCCCCAATCGGTCAAGGAAGCGGGCCTACCCTCGATCGAGGATCGCACGGCGGAGGCCCATATCGCCGAGGTGTCGCGCATTCAACGCGAAATCTTGCGCCGCCGGCAGGAAAAATCCGCCCAGCTTTTGATGCGCATGGCGGTTTTTGTCGGGTTGCCGACGGTCTTGGCGGCCATTTATTTTTACGCGATAGCCACGCCCTTTTATGCCACCAAATCCGAATTCGTCATCCAGCAATCCGAACCCAGCGGTCCGGCCAGCGGGCTTGGGGGGATGCTGAAAGGATCGCCCTTGGCTAATTCAACCGATAGCATCACCGTGCAAGGCTATTTGCAAAGCCAAGCCGCCATGATGCGTTTGGACGAAGATAATGGCTTTCGCAGCCATTACTCCTCTCCCGAAATTGACATATTGCAGCGACTTGACCCCGATGCCAGCAATGCGGCGGCCTATAAAAAATACCGCCGCAATGTGAAAATTTCCTATGATCCCACCGAGGGAATCATCAAAATGGAGGTGATCGCCGCCGACCCGCAAGTCGCCGTCGATATTTCCAAATCCCTCATCGGCTATGCCGAAGAGCAAGTGGATCAACTCACCGCGCGCCCGCGCGCCGACCAAATGGCGGGGGCCGAGCAGAGCTATCAACAAGCCGAAAGAAATCTAGCCCTGGCCAATGAGCGGGTGGTTATGCTGCAAGAGAAATACAAAGTTCTGTCCTCCGAAGCAGAAATTGGCCTGATCACCGGCCAGATCAGCCAATTGGAAGGCCAATTGACCCAAGACCGTTTGTCCTTGGCCCAAATGGAAAGCAATGCCACCCCCAATTTGGCCCGCATGGAACCGCTCAAGCGGCGCATTGCCACGCTGGAATCAGAGATTGCCATTTTGCGGGCAAAATTGACCGAAAATTCGCAAGGCGGCACCTCTATTGCGCGGGTGCAATCAGAGCTTTTGGTGGCGCAGGCCGATGTCGAGACGCGCCGCCTGCTGTTGGCCCAATCCTTGCAAGCCACCGAAATGGCGCGCAGCGCCGCCAATCGCCAGACGCGATACTTGTCGATTTCGGTCAACCCGATTGTGGCGGATGAAGCGGCCTATCCAAGGGCTTTTGAAAACACATTGGTGGTGATGCTGATCTTTTTGGGCCTATATCTGATGTTGTCGATGACCGCCGCCGTGCTGCGCGAACAGGTGACGGCCTAAAGGCGTTTGGGGCAGTTGGCGCTTTAGGCCACCTGCCCCGCCGCCCAACCCGATGACCACGCCCATTGAAAATTATACCCGCCCAGCCAGCCCGTGATATCCACCACTTCGCCGACAAAATACAATCCTTGATGCTGTTTGGATTGCATCGTGCGCGCGTCCAAACAATCGGTGTCCACCCCGCCCAGCGTGACCTCGGCGGTGCGATAGCCTTCGGTGCCCAGCGGGCGCAGCGGCCAATTTTGAATCACATTGGCAATATTGTGCAAAGCATCGCGCGGCATTTCGGCCATGGGTGTGCCAAAGCCATAAAGCCCGTCAAAATGCGCCGCCATCCGCGCGGGCAAAAACTGCCCCAAGGCCCGCGCCAGCCCTGCCCGCCCGTTCTCCGCTTTGTAGGTTTCCAGCAGCGCCAGAACGGGGCGGTCGGGTGAAAGATGCACCGAAATGGTCTCCCCCTCGCGCCAATAGCTGGAGATTTGCAAAACGGCTGGCCCCGACAGGCCGCGATGGGTCAGCAGCATCCCCTCGTCAAAGCGCGCCCCGTTGCACGACAGCCGCACCGGCAGCGACAGCCCTGCCATCGGGGCCATCCATGCCAAATCCTGCGGGGCAAAGGTCAATGGCACCAAGGCAGGGCGCGTTTCGGTGACGGGCAGCCCAAATTGCGCGGCGATGTGATAGCCCAGCCCCGTCGCCCCCATTTTGGGAATCGATTTGCCGCCCGTGGCCACAATCACCGATGCCGCCGTCACCGACATCTTCTCTGCGCCGCGCGTCAGGTGCAGCCTATAGCCGCCTTTGACCTGCGCCATGCTGTCCAGCGCGGTGCTCAGCCACAGCGCGCCCCCCGCCTGCGCCAAATCGCGCAGCAGCATCGCCACCACCTCGCGCGCCGAGCCGTCGCAAAACAATTGTCCCAGCGTTTTTTCGTGCCAGGCAATCCCGGCCTGATCTATCCTTGCGATAAAATCCCATTGGCTAAATCGCTTGAGCGCCGATAGGGCAAAGCGCGGGTTTTTCCCCAAAAAACTGCCCGCGGCAATGTTCAAATTGGTAAAATTGCACCGCCCGCCGCCCGAGATGCGAATCTTCTCGCCCGCCGCCGCCGCGTGATCGATCACCAGCACCCGCCTGCCGCGCCGCGCCGCCTCGATCCCGGCCATCAGCCCCGCAGCGCCCGCGCCCAAAACGATCACATCCACCTGTTCCATGGCGCTGTATTGGGCAAATCACGCGGGCAGTGCAAGCCTAGAAGTTTTGATAAAATCCGACATCCCGCGCCGAAAAGCCGCAAAAACCCCTTGCGGACATACGCCGCCTTGGGTAAACCCCGCGGCAGTTGGGGCGTCGCCAAGCGGTAAGGCATCGGTTTTTGGTACCGACATACGGAGGTTCGATCCCTCCCGCCCCAGCCAACTTCCAAAATCATGCGCCGAACGCCGCAATCCCTGCGCCGATA
>CAXNIF010000189.1:0-4445 GCA_964202345.1 Cypionkella sp. | reverse complement strand
TTTCGGGTTGGAAAGCGCGGCGCGAAAGCCTATCTTCTTACGACCTATGGGGTAGATCATGGCAGAGCAAAAATTCATCGAAGTGCGCGGCGCGCGCGAGCACAATTTAAAATCCGTCGATGTGGATATCCCGCGCGATCAATTGGTGGTGATTACGGGACTGTCGGGCAGCGGCAAATCCAGCCTGGCCTTTGATACCATATACGCCGAAGGCCAGCGCCGCTATGTTGAAAGCCTGTCGGCCTATGCGCGCCAGTTTTTGGATATGATGGGCAAGCCCGATGTCGATCATATCAGCGGCCTGTCGCCCGCCATATCTATCGAACAAAAGACCACTTCGAAAAACCCGCGCTCGACAGTTGGGACAGTGACCGAGATTTACGATTATTTGCGACTGCTGTTTGCGCGCGCAGGCACGCCCTATTCCCCCGCCACGGGTCTGCCCATCACCGCCATGCAGGTGCAAGATATGGTCGATGCTGTGATGGCCATGCCAGAGGGAACCCGCGCCTATCTGCTTGCGCCGATCATCCGTGACCGCAAGGGCGAGTATAAAAAGGAATTTCTAGAGCTGCGTAAAGCGGGGTTTCAGCGCGTCAAAGTCAATGGCGCCTTTTACGAATTAGAAGACCCCCCCGTTTTGGACAAAAAGTTTCGCCATAACATCGACGTGGTCGTTGACCGCATCGTGGTGCGCGAGGGGCTGCAAACGCGCCTTGCCGATAGTTTTCGCACCGCACTAAATTTGGCCGATGGCATTGCCGTGGTGGAGCTGGCGCTGGATGAAGGTCAAGACGCCCTCCGCACGACCTATTCGGAAAAATTTGCCTGTCCCGTATCGGGATTCACCATCGCCGAAATCGAGCCGCGCCTGTTTTCGTTCAACGCGCCCTACGGGGCTTGTCCTGTGTGCGACGGCTTGGGGATTGAGTTGTTTTTCGACGCCCGTTTGGTCGTGCCAGATCAAAACCTAACTCTTTTGGGCGGTGCTATCGCCCCTTGGGCCAAGTCGAAAAGCCCCTATTTCACCCAAACGATTGACGCGATTTCCAAACATTACGGTTTTGACAAAAAAGCCAAATGGAAAGACCTGCCCGAGGCGGTGAAACAGGTGTTCTTGCATGGATCGGGCGAGGCCGAGATTCAGTTTCGCTATGACGAGGGGGGCCGCGTTTATCAGGTCTCGCGGGTGTTCGAAGGGGTGATCCCCAATATGGAACGCCGCTATCGCGAAACCGATTCCGCATGGTCGCGCGAGGATATGGAGCGGTTTCAAAACAACCGCCCTTGCGGCTCTTGTGGCGGTTATCGGCTCAAGCCAGAGGCGCTGGCGGTGAAAATCGGCGGGCTGCATGTGGGCCAAGTGGTGCAAATGTCGATCACCGAGGCGTTTGACTGGGTGCAATCGGTTCCCGATCACCTCAGCGCCCAAAAGAATGAAATCGCCCGCGCGATCCTAAAGGAAATTCGCGAAAGATTGGGGTTTTTGATCAATGTCGGGCTGAATTATCTGACCTTGTCGCGCGCGGCGGGGACGCTCTCGGGCGGCGAGAGCCAGCGCATTCGTCTGGCCAGCCAAATCGGGTCGGGTTTGACGGGGGTTTTGTATGTGTTGGACGAGCCCAGCATCGGCCTACATCAACGCGACAATGACCGATTGTTGACCACGCTGAAAAACCTGCGCGATGCGGGCAATACTGTCTTGGTGGTGGAACATGACGAAGATGCCATCCGCACCGCCGATTATGTCTTTGACATGGGGCCTGGGGCGGGGGTGCATGGCGGGCAGGTGATTTCGCACGGCACACCCGCGCAAGTCGCGGCTGACCCTAATTCCATCACCGGGGCCTATTTGTCTGGGCAGCGCAACATCGCCGTGCCAAAGACCCGCCGCAAAGGGAATGGCAAGAAATTGACGGTGGTGGGGGCCACGGGCAACAATCTGAAAAACGTCACAGCCGAGTTCCCTTTGGGCAAATTCATTTGCGTCACGGGCGTTTCAGGCGGGGGGAAATCGACGCTGACGATTGAAACCTTGTTCAAAACCGCCGCGATGCGATTGAACGGCGCGCATGAGACGCCCTCTCCTTGCGAGACGATCAAAGGGTTTGAGCATCTGGACAAGGTGATTGACATTGACCAGCGCGCCATTGGCCGCACCCCGCGCAGTAACCCCGCCACCTATACGGGCGCCTTTACCCCCATTCGCGATTGGTTCGCGGGCCTGCCCGAATCCAAGGCACGCGCCTATCAGCCGGGGCGGTTTTCCTTTAACGTCAAAGGCGGGCGCTGCGAGGCCTGCCAAGGCGACGGGGTTTTGAAAATAGAGATGAATTTTCTGCCCGATGTCTATGTGACCTGCGAGACCTGCAAAGGCGCGCGCTATAACCGCGAAACGCTGGAAGTTAAGTTTAAAAACAAAAGCATCGCGGATGTTCTTGATATGACTTGTGAAGACGCGCAAGAGTTTTTCACCGCCGTGCCTGCCATCCGCGAGAAAATGGATGCTTTGTGCCGTGTGGGGCTTGGCTATATCAAAGTAGGCCAGCAAGCGACAACGCTTTCGGGCGGCGAGGCGCAGCGTGTCAAACTGTCTAAAGAGCTGTCGCGCCGGGCCACGGGCCGCACGCTGTATATCTTGGACGAGCCCACAACGGGGCTGCATTTCGAAGATGTGCGCAAACTATTGGAAGTGCTGCACGAACTTGTTGATCAGGGCAATACAGTGGTGGTGATTGAACATAATCTGGACGTGGTCAAAACCGCCGATTGGGTGATTGATATTGGCCCCGAAGGCGGCGATGGCGGCGGGGAAATTGTCGCCACTGGCACGCCCGAGGATATTGCCGCAAATAAGGGCAGCCATACGGGAAAATACCTAAAAGACCTGCTCAATCCCAAACGGGGCTAGGTATTTGGGCCAAAGTGAAAGGGGCGGGGGCAATTCCCCGCCCGCTCGGCGCTAGTTTTTCACAGGGCAGGTGGACAGACCAAAAACTGCATAAAGGGGGCAGGTGCTGAAAAGGCCCGTCAACAAGGGCACCACACCGATCAATTTGGCGTAATGCCAAGCGCCCGTGCCTTGATCGAGAAAGAACCACACCAGCAGCCCGGCGCCCAGCACGATCCGCAGTATGCGGTCAATCATTCCGACATTCGTTTTGAACATGACTTTTCCCTTTTTCAGCCCCGCCCTTTGCGGGATGTGCTACATATATCTGGTTTTCAGAATGTAACATTGATCCATATCAAAAGCAAAGGCCCGCGCAGCATTGGCGCGGGCCCCGCTCATCACAAAAATGTCAGCGCCAGGTTCAATCCATTTGTTTAAAGTTCAAACTTGCGCCTTCCTTGATCCCCGAAGGCCAGCGCGCGGTGATGGTTTTGGTGCGCGTATAGAATCGGAAAGCGTCTGGCCCATGCTGGTTCAAATCGCCAAAGGAGGATTTTTTCCAACCACCAAAGGTGTGATAGGCCAAAGGAACGGGAATTGGCACATTGATTCCGATCATGCCCACATTGATGCGATGGGCAAAATCGCGCGCCGTGTCACCATCGCGGGTAAAGATGGCCGTGCCATTGCCAAATTCGTGATCCATCGCCATGCCAATCGCCTCTTCATAGGTTTTGGCGCGCACCATCGATAGAACGGGGCCAAAGATTTCTTTGCGGTAAATCTCCATATCGGTGGTAACATGGTCAAATAGATGGGGGCCAACGAAAAACCCGTCTTCATAGCCCTGCAGTTTAAAGCCGCGCCCATCGACGACCAGATTGGCCCCCGCCGCCAAACCAGATTCGACCAAGCGCAGAATATTGGCCTTGGCCGCCGCTGTCACCACGGGGCCGTAATCCACATCATTGCCCGCCGTGTAGGGGCCGACTTTCAGAGCCTCGATGCGCGGGATCAGGCGTTTGACCAATTCATCGGCGGTCTTTTCGCCCACGGGGACGGCCACGGACATGGCCATGCAGCGTTCGCCCGCTGCGCCATAGCCCGCGCCCACCAAAGCATCGGCAGCTTGGTCAAGGTCGGCATCGGGCATGATTATCATGTGATTTTTCGCCCCGCCAAAGCATTGCACCCGCTTGCCGTTGGTGCAGCCGCGCCCATAGATATATTCGGCAATCGGCGTTGATCCGACAAAGCCAATGCCGGAAATGATGTCGCTGTCCAAAATGGCATCTACAGCCTCTTTATCGCCATTGATGACCTGCAACACCCCGTCAGGCAGCCCCGCCTCTTGCATCAATTGCGCCAGCATCATGGGCACCGACGGCGCGCGCTCGGATGGTTTGAGGATAAAGGCATTGCCGCAAGCCAAGGCTGGCCCCATTTTCCACATGGGGATCATGGCCGGAAAGTTAAACGGCGTGATGCCAGCGGCCACGCCAATGGGTTGGCGCATGGAATACATATCAATGCCAGGGCCAGCGCTGTCGGT
>CAXNIF010000188.1:0-4462 GCA_964202345.1 Cypionkella sp. | reverse complement strand
CCCTACCCGCGCCCGCCATCCGCTGATGGTATCACCATCGACCAAAACATCATCTGGATTGGCCGAAAACCATAGCCCGCCAGAGGCGGCAACACGGGCCGCCAAAACAGCCCCCTCTTGGCCGATCAAACAAGCTTGTGGCAATTTTTGCGAAAGGATCAGCACCAAATGACCTTACCTATGAAATAACTTTATTGTGCCCAAGTGACCTGCGTATCGCAACAAAGGGAATTATTGGCCCAAAAAAGACAGAATAATGCGATAAGCGCAACCGCATTGTTGCATGTCAAAGCTGAATTTTTCCACAAGGCACGACTTAGCGGCGAATTTGGTCAAGCAAAAGCTGATAGATGATTGCCCCATAGCCTGCCGAGCGATGACAGTAATCCACCTCACCCAAACTGTTCACGGTATTGTGGATGGGATCGGTGTAAATGCCTTGGGCGATGGTGTGATCTGGCTGGGCCAACAAAGTTACCTGATCTTGGGCCATTTCATCGGCAATAAACTGCCAAACCTCGCTGCGGGCTTGCGATGTTGCGCGGCGCAAGGGATCGGAAATGACCGCGTCAAAATGCGGGGTGCCAAGACCCCATAAGCTAACAGGATGCAAGACAATGCGCGCCAGCCCAAGTGCCGCCATTTGTTTTGCCCAAGCATAGGCATATAAGGTATCCAAACGGCGGCGCAGCATCGCGCGGCGCAGGCCAAGTGATAAATACTGTCCTCGCATCAACGCGTCCAACATCGCGATGAACACAGACGACACATCTATCCGGCAGCCCATAAAGAAAACATAGTCAAAATCCGCTGCTGGCAGAAATCTGCGGCCTTTTTCATTGAACTTGGCAAAGCGCGTGGCCGTCATGTCATCGGTGGGGTGGATGGCACCATCGCGAAATTCCAAATACCGAAAACGCCGCCCAACATGGCCCCAATACTCGATTTCCAGCCCCGAAAGATCAACCAAGCCTTCTGTTTGCGCGCGGCGCAGGCAAGCATAGTGGCTATCTCCAAAAATGGCCAAACGAGGCAGATTTATGGACATCTTTATGTATTCCCTTGGGCATTTTTAGGGGCAAATGCGCTCAATATTGCTTCTTCGCAAATCAACTCTTCTTGGGCTTCGTCAATCTCTGCCGGTATCGGTTGTGAATTCTGGGGCGTGGGGGCAACATCATGTGCCTGTTCCCCGCCAAAAGCCGCCGCCTGATCTTTGAAAAAACAGGCCATCACATGGTCAACCCCTGCGGGCAGCACTTGGCGCATATTGGGGGCAAAGAACCTGCCGCCGTAAACAGGGCTTGTGATGATTTCAAAAGAGGGGAAATAATCGACATCCTCGCGCCCTGCGCAAACGGCAGCTGCCACGGCCCGCAAAATCGACTTAGACAAGCTGGTGGCCGTCAGCACATGCGCGCCGCTGGCCGTTGCAGTCAATGGCACGGGCGATACCGTCAGCAGCACCTTCAACTTGGGATTCTCAAGGTGCAAAATCGCCAAAGCTGCGTTCATATCCTCTAGCAAATCTGGGTAGGGATGATTGACAAAGACATGGGCCGCTGGGTCGAATTGGCCCGCCGCCGTGCCGGGGCAGATCGCATATTCCACCCCGCTGGCACGATGGGCCCAAGATTCCGTTAGGCCCATCGTGAAAACGAAGACATCACTTTGCCGCACCGCGTCGCGAATCGCGGCCAAGGTTACTTCGCGGGACAGGCCGATTTCGGCGGGAGAGGCAAATCCATCTGGTTCTATGGCGGGGCGAAACGGGTCATAGAGGCCATCGCCCAACTGCCAAATTTCACGGGGCGCGGGCGCGACGCCAAAGGCCCATTCCAGCCATTGGCGCAGCATTTTAGGCGTGTAGATATTGCCCGTGCGAAAGCTAAAGACACCGTAGTTGTAGGCCGCCGCCAAGTCTTGGTCCATAAATGCTGGCGCAGGTTCGAAATTGCACCACTGATAGCCCCGCTGCCGCAAAGCGCGGCTAAAATGTTGCGCAAAACACGATCCCGCCGTGCAAATGCGCGTGGTCGGGGCAATGGGAAACTTGGGCTGCCACAGACCGCAGATGTCCAGCGCATCCATCTGTGCAACGCCTGTGCGCCAAAATTGTGTTGGTTCAAGGTGGGTGTAAGGATGGCTCATGACAAGACCTATAGTCATATACACTTTAAGGTAGAATACCCCAAGACCGCGGCAAAAAAAAGTATGCAGCAGCAGAGAATGCGATTACTTGAGAAATGGCTTGCCAAATGCTAATCCTTGCGCCGATGGCCTGCGGGCGCTTTGAACCCAAATTTGGATAGCAGCATGAGAGATCCAACCAAAAAACCTTGCGGTGCCATAACGATGGCCTATCAAGATCATTTCTTTTTGGATCGCTGGGTGCGCCATTACGGCGCACAATTTGGCCGCGAGCATTGCTATATTCTCTCGCATGGGGGCGACCCTGAACATGCCCGCATTGGCGAAGGTTGCAATATCATTCATCTTCCGCGCGATCCTGCGATGTTTCGGTTGGACAGGCGGCGCTGGTCGTTCATCTCGCAATTCGCCAATGGGATGCTGCGCTATTACAATTGGCTGTTTGTGGGCGATGTCGATGAGGTGGTGATTGTCGATCCCGCCGCTGCCCCCGACTTGGTGAGCTATATGGGCGCGGCCTATGGGAATGATGCGCCCAAATCCCTTTGCCCTTTGGGGCTAGAATTGATCCATAACCCCCAGCAAGAACCCGACCCGATCGAGGACCATGCCCCGATTTTGTCGCGCCGGCGCAATTTTCGCGTCAATGCCAATTACTCTAAGCCCTGCGTGATGCGCCGTGATGTCACCTTTACCATCGGGGGACATGCGAACAATCATTTGCCAAGGGTGCTGGACCCGCATATGTATCTTATACATCTGCGCTTTTTTGATTATGATATCACTTGCGCGCGCCTTGGCCAGCGGCGCGAAATGCGCAAGATCATGACGGGCGACAAAGACCCCGCGACAGTGGGCCTTGCATGGGGCAAGGATTTGGAAAATTTCAAGACACTGGCCAGTGGCGTGCCCGTGCGCGAAGATATCGACTTGACCGAATTTCGTGCGCGTATGGTCGCAGAGCAGCAATTGCTGCATGATGATAAAGTGGCGTTTTGGGGCGGCGGGCGCACAAAAGAACTGTACCGCCTTCCCGACCGCTTTGCACAGGTGTTTTGAATGGCCGAAGATAAGTTGATGCTCCCGTCTAAAAATGTGTTGGGGGGTGCGCTTGAAACTTGCTCCACATCTCCGATGACGGGGTTTTTCCGCGATGGGTGCTGTAACACGGGGCAGATGGACGGGGGGCTGCATAGCGTCTGCGCGGTGATGACAGATGAATTTCTGGCCTTGTCGAAATATCTGGGCAATGATCTATCCACGCCGCGCCCCGAATACGGCTTTGTAGGGCTAAAGGCGGGGGATCGTTGGTGCCTATGCGCCGCGCGTTTTTTGCAAGCGCATGAAGAAGGTGCTGCCCCTCAAGTCAATTTGGCAGCCACCCATGCCGCCACTTTGGCAGTCGTGCCTTTGGCGATCTTGCAGCGCTATGCAGTGGCGCTATGATCTTGGCCTTCAGAAAGGGCACTGCCCAAATTCGCGTCTTTTTCAATCAAATCTTCAATGAATAAAGAGATCAACTGTGCGCGGCCAGTGACCCCTGCTTTGCGATAGATTGCATTTGTTTGGGCCTTAATCGTGCCCTCTGATGTGGTGCGCAACTGGGCAATTTCGGCAGTTGACATGCCCTTAATGGCAAAAAGCGCGACATCCTTTTCGGCCCGTGTCAAACCCCATTCGGAAAACCGTTCCGCCAGCAATAACATAAAGGCGCTAGAGGCACGGCGCAGCCGCACCTCGGCTGCGGCACGATCGCGCAGCGCGATACGCAACAAAATCGCCCCCAATATGACACCTAAAACCAAGCCAAACGCTGCGAAAATCTCAAGAATCTCGCGCAGCTCCCAAGGCAAAGGTGTCGTAGAAAACCCAAAAAAAGCGGACAAAATGTCAGATACAAAGAATGCCGCGCAGAAAAATTGCACGACCAGTATTGCAAGGATCACGGCGGTTTGGCGCACGTTAATTTACCAACCTATTTAACTAATCATCATCGCTATCGTCTTTGTCGTCGTCTTTGTCATCTTCGTCTTGATCATCGTCGTCATGATCTTCGGCGTCCTTTTCATCGTCATCTGCATCGTCATCTGCATCGTCATTGTCATCCTTGATATCATCGTCGTCGTCTTCATCAGGGCTGTCGTCCTCGCCGCCCCAAAAGGAGCCGCCCCCAGCGGACGGGCCATTGCCCCTCGCCTGCCCTTTGAGCCCGGCGCTTGTCACAAATACAGCATCTCGCAAAATCTCACCCGTGCGCGGGTTCAATACGATTTCACGCCATCCATTTGGGCCTTGGGCGATGATGCGAATA
>CAXNIF010000187.1:0-4467 GCA_964202345.1 Cypionkella sp. | reverse complement strand
CGTGGCTGAAAAGCGCGGCGCGGATTGGCATGTGAATCAATGGGCCAAAAAGGCGGTGCTGCTGGGCTTTCGTTTGCAAGATAACGCTGTGGTCAGCTATGCCCGCGAAGGTGGCTTTGCCGCTGGTTTTGACAAGGTTGATTTGAAATATGCAGGCTGGTCGGATGCTGATTTCCGCGCCGCCGGCTTTCGTGCCGTGCCGGGCGCTGTTGTGCGCAAATCGGCCTATATCGCGCGGGGCGTGGTTTTGATGCCATCATTCGTCAATCTGGGCGCCTTTGTGGATGAGGGCACGATGGTGGACACCTGGGCCACTGTAGGATCTTGCGCGCAGATTGGCAAAAATGTGCATCTGTCGGGCGGCGTGGGCATTGGCGGGGTGCTAGAACCCATGCAAGCGGGCCCCACCATCATCGAGGACAATTGCTTTATCGGCGCGCGCAGCGAAGTCGTCGAAGGCTGCATCGTGCGCGAAGGCTCGGTGCTGGGCATGGGCGTGTTCATCGGCAAATCCACCAAAATCGTGGATCGCGCCACCGGCAATGTGAGTTATGGCGAAGTGCCGGCTGGGTCGGTTGTGGTGGCAGGGTCAATGTCATCGTCGAACGGGATTAACCTATATTGCGCCGTGATCGTGAAGCAGGTCGATGCGCAGACGCGCAGCAAAACCTCGATCAACGAGCTGCTTCGGGATTAGTCTGGCAAAGGCGGTTTTGACCCCCTGCAAGGCCGTTCAAACAAGGATCGGTCTTGCGGGGCCAAAGCCTCACTCCCTCGGCGCGCCGCCCGCAAATCGGTTGCCTTCGGAATAATCGCAGGGCGCTTCTTGCATTTGCAAATGCAGCCCATCCCCTGTGAACGGGTGGGCTAGGGCCAGTTCTTCGTCAAACTCGATCCCCAAGCCAGGTGCATCGGGCGGGATGATATAGCCGTCCTTCCACTGCAGCGTATGTTTAATCAGTTTCAGGTGAAACGCTCCGCCGGTTTGGATCGTCTCGCACATCAAGATATTGGGAATGCTGGTGGCAAGGTGAACATTGGCCGCCCATTCCACGGGGCCTGCATAAAGATGGGGGGCGATTTCGGCGTTGAATACTTCGGCCATGGCGGCGATTTTCTTGGCCTCCCATATCCCGCCCATGCGGCCCAAAGCGGGCTGTAGAATTTTCACCCCGCCAAGGCGCAAAAGCGCGCCAAATTCGGCCTTGGTGGACAGGCGCTCGCCCGTGGCCAAAGGAATGCGCACCATACGCGCCACTTCGGCAAATTCGTGCAGATTGTCTGGCGGGATGGGTTCTTCGTACCACAGCGGGTTATAGGGCTCTAGCTCGCGGCCCATGCGGATGGCGCCAGCGGTGGTGAATTGGCCATGCGTGCCAAACAGCAAATCTGCGCGCTCGCCCACGGCCTCGCGGATTTTGGCACAAAACTCGACGCTGCGGGAAATATCCGACAAGGCAGGCTGATGCCCGCCGCGAATGGTATAGGGGCCAGCGGGGTCAAATTTAATGGCCGTAAAGCCTTGGGCCACGGCGCGGGCGGCCGCTTTGGCGTTCATGTCGGCGTTCACCCAAAATTCGGTGTTATCGTCCTGCGCGTCGGGATACAGATAGGTATAGCTGCGCAGCCGCGTGTTCATCTTGCCGCCCAGCAGCGCCCAAACGGGCCGACCGCGCGCCTTGCCCAAAATGTCCCAGCAGGCGATTTCCAAACCGGAAAACGCGCCCATCACCGTAGGGTCTGGCCGCTGGGTAAAGCCCGCCGAATAGGCGCGGCGATACATCAATTCGATGTTTTCGGGATTCTCGCCCTCCATATGGCGGTGAAAGACATCTTCGATGACAGCGCGCATGGCCTCTGGCCCGACAGTCGAGGCGTAGCACTCCCCATATCCCACCAGCCCAGTATCGGTGGTCAGCTTTGGAAAAATCCAATAGCGCCCCCCCCATCCGGGTGCAGGCGGCGCGACAACAAAAATCTCCAGATGCTTTAGCTTCATGTCATCCTCCTGTTTGCGGCAAGCTAGGGCAGGGCCGCCCTGTTAGATCGCCTAAACGCGACGCAATTTTGTCGCCAAATTGTCGAGCTGCTGCGCCAATAGGTCCGGCATCGCAAAAAATGGCGCATGACCGCAGGGCAGCCGCGCTTGGATTTGGATATCTGCGGCCATTTGCGCCTGATACGCGATATCAATGGCGCGATCATTTTCGCACAAGATTGCCGCGCGCGGGACGCAGTTTGGCAAATCGGGCAGGGCGCTTTGCATTGGGGCAATGGGATCAAGCTGCAGGCCCGCGACATGGGCGGCGGGATTTGGGCAATCGTGAAAGAAAAGCGGCTGGGCCGCATCAGGGTCAAAGCCATAGTGCGCGCCATAGCGGCGGATGGCGGGGCCAATCGCATCTTGCGGCGCAGCGCGGCGCAAGGCGGCCACCGATTGGCTGTGCTGCGGAATAAAGGCGCACAGATATATCACGCCCCCAACATGGTCTGGCTGGGCCAGCGCCGCGCCATGGGCCACAAACCCGCCCGCCGAATGGCCCACCAAAAACGCACCCGCCGTGCAGGCCGCAAGGATTGCTTGGACGTTTTGCGCCAAGCTGTCCCCGTGCAAAGACATCGCTTGGGCGCTATGGCCAAGGGCGGCCAGCGGGGCCAAGACATCGCGCCACACGCCAGCGCGGTGGCAGGCCCCAGCGATCAAGATAAAATCAGCCATGGCCAATGCGCACCAAGAACGCGCGCACTAGCGCGGCAAAGGCGGCGGGCTGCTCGACCATCGGCAGATGACCCACGCCGCGCATCAAGTGAAATTCGCCATTGGGCAAAATCTGCGCCGTCTCGCGCACCAGATCGGGCGGTGTGGTGCCATCAAGGCTGCCCGCGATCACCAAAGCGGGCAGATGCAGCGTCGAGAGCGGGGTAAAGAAATCTGCCCCCGCAATGGCATGGGCCGCGCCAATCCAGCCCTGCACGGGGGTTTGCACCAACATCTCGCGCAGGCGGGGCATATGCGCGGCGCTTTGCCAGGCGGGGCCAAAAATCCGCTGCATCGCCCCCGCCGCATAGGGCGCAAGGCCCGTTTGCGCCACGGCGTCTATGCGTTGATGCCACAGGCCAGGCCCGCCAATTTTGGCGGCGGTGTTGGACAAAACCAGCCCGCGCAGCAAATCAAGCCGCTTGATGGCAAGCCCTTGGGCAATCAAACCGCCCAGCGATACCCCAATGGCCACGGCATCTGTCATTCCGAAATGCGCCATAACCTCTTCGACATCATGGATCATCGCGCCCATGGCATAGGGGCCAGTGGGCGCGTCTGATTGGCCATGCCCGCGCAGATCAAGGCGCAAAATGCGGTGATGGGGCAGGTGGGGCAAGACATCGTCCCAAATCCCCATATGGCTGCCCAAAGCGTGCAAAAGAACCAAATTCTGGCCGTTTTCTGGGCCACTAAGGCAGGCGTTCAGGCGCAGTTTTGGCAAAAAGATCAATGGCATTTAATCCAGCCTTGCCAAGAAATTATGGATCAATCGAATACTTTCAGGCTCGTCCAAAAAGGGGATATGCCCGCGCCCTGCGACCGAGGCAAACAGCATATCGGGGCGGCGGCGGCACATCTCTTGGGCACAGTCGCGCGACAAGAGATCCGAATTCTCGCCCCGCAAAAGCGCCAAGGGCAATCCCGCGCAGGCGTCAAACAGCGGCCATAAATCAGAGGCTGGCCCCGCAAAAGCGGCCAAAAACGATTCGCGCAGGGCGGGATCATAGGTGATACGCAGCCCTTGCGGCGTGGCGCGGTAGTGCAACTGCGCCTCATTGAGCCAGCGGCTATCGGGAATATCGGAAAACCCTGTCATCACTTGGGGCAATTTGGCGGCCAATCCGCGATGGGTCTTGGCGGCGGGGTTTCGGCCAAGGTAATCAAAAATGCGGGTCAGTCCCGCCTGTTCAATGCGTGGGCCTACGTCATTGAGGCATAATCCCAAAAGCCGATCCTTGGCCGTGGCTGCCAGCAACATCCCAATCAGACCGCCCCGCGACGTGCCCAAAATCGCCGCTTTTTCGATACCCAAATGATCAAGCAATTCCAAAGCGTCCTGACCTTCGCGCGCCGCCGTATAGCTGGCGGCCCCGCTATGGGCGCTGGCCCCTCGGCCACGATAATCCATGCGAATAAGGCGCAAATGGCCTGCGCTGGGCGGCGGTAAATGCGGGCGCAGATAGTCAAAATCTGCCATGGTGCGCGTCAGGCCAGACAGGCACAACAGCGGCGTGCCGCTGCCTTGGTCATCATAGGCGATTCGCGTTTTGTCGCTGGCGGTAAAGAATTGGGGCATGGCTTGTCCAAACTACAGCTTCGGCTTATGGGGCCAGAAAACGCGCTGCCTTGCAAGCCGCCCTGTGCGCGTTTACATCGCAAGGGGCGTGAAAAGAAAGGCCGATCATGACCGATGCCAATATTCAAGA
>CAXNIF010000186.1:0-4479 GCA_964202345.1 Cypionkella sp. | reverse complement strand
GCGCTGGATGCCAAGATGAGCTTTGACACCAACGCCATGTTCCGCCAATCGGGCATTGCCGAACTGCGCGACCGCAGCCAAGAAGACCCGCGCGAAAGCACGGCGGGCGATCATGGCCTGTCTTATGTGGGGCTGGACGGCGATATTGGCTGCATCATCAACGGCGCGGGCCTTGCAATGGCCACGATGGACATGATCAAACTTGCAGGGGGCGAGCCTGCCAATTTTCTTGATATCGGCGGCGGCGCCAGCCCCGAACGCGTGGTGCGTGCCTTTCGCACGGTGCTGACGGACTCGAAAGTTTCCGTTGTTTTGGTGAACATCTTTGCAGGCATCAACCGCTGCGATTGGGTGGCCCAAGGGGTGGTTCAAGCCTATCGCGAGGTGGGGCTGACGATCCCCGTTATCGTGCGACTGGCGGGCACGAACGTGGCGGAAGGCAAATCAATCATCGACAATTCGGGCTTGCCGCTTATTTCAGCCGATACGCTGGCCGAAGCCGCCGCTGCCGCCGTCCGCGCCCGTAACGCATCTGTTGCCAACAAAGCTGCATAGGGGAAAGCCAATGGCCATCTTAATCAATGAAAAAACCCGCGTGATCGTGCAAGGCATGTCGGGCCGTATCGGCAGCTTTCATGCGGCCGATATGATCCGCTATGGCACCCATGTGGTGGGCGGTGTAACCCCGGGAAAAGGCGGCGAAACCCTTCTGGACCGCCCCTTGTTCAACACGGTGCGCGAAGCGGTTGCGGCAACCGATGCCGAAGCCAGTCTTGTCTTTGTGCCGCCCCCTTTTGCGGCGGACGCGATTATGGAGGCGGCGGATGCAGGGATCCGCACCGCTGTCTGCGTGACGGATGGTATTCCCAGCCAAGATATGATGCGCCTAAAGCGGTTTTTGAAACGCTACCCAGCCGAGCGCAAACTGCGCCTTATTGGGCCAAATTGCGCGGGGATTATCTCGCCCGGACGCGGCTTTATGGGAATTATGCCCCCGCATATTTACATGCAAGGGCGCGTTGGCATTGTGGGGCGCTCGGGCACTTTGGGCTATGAAGCCGCCAGCCAAATGAAGGCGCTGGGAATTGGGGTATCCACATCGGTGGGTATCGGCGGCGATCCCGTCAATGGTTCCAGCTTTCGGGATATTTTGGAACTCTTCGAGGCGGACCCAGAGACGGATGCCGTCATGATGATTGGCGAAATCGGTGGCCCGCAAGAGGCCGAGGCCGCCGCCTATGTGCGCGATCATATGCGCAAACCCGTGGTAGCCTATATCGCGGGCCTATCTGCGCCCAAGGGGCGCAAAATGGGCCATGCAGGGGCCATCGTGTCAGCCTTTGGCGAAAGTGCGCAAGAAAAGGTGGAAATTTTGGCCGCAGCAGGTATCACAGTGGCGCCCAACCCATCCGCCATGGGCGATACCATGGCGATGGTGCTGGCACAGCGCAAAGTTGCCTAACGGGGTCATCACCAAGATTTACACGCTTTCGCGCGATATTCGGCGCGGGCGCGCCAGTGCGCCTGCCTCCGCGCGTGGCGGGGGGGAAAGCCCCCCGTTACGCCCATAAAACGGGCACCATCGACGCCAATAACAGCACCGCCATCGTGACATTAAAAATGCGCAGGCGAAGAGGGTTTTGCAACGTGCTGCGCAACACTTCGCCCAAACCGCACCACAGCATGACCGAAGGCAGATTGACGGCGGCAAAAACCAGCGCAACGATAATGACAGAAGCAAAGCCACCCTTAACCCCGTAAACCGTTACGGCCGTTATCGCCATCGCAATGGCCTTGGGGTTCACCCATTGAAAGGCGGCAGCTTGCCAAAATGTCAGCGGCGAGGCCCCCGCTTTGCCAGCGCTGGGCGCGGCCGCGTGGGCAATTTTCCAAGCCAGCCATAGCACATAGGCTATGGCAGCGATCTTGAGCGCCAGCATCACCTGCGGCGCTTGGTGCAGGGCGGCGGCCAGCCCCGTGCCCATGACCATCACCATAAAAGCATGGCCCATGGATATGCCCAGCATATGCGGCAGGCTGCGTCGCAGCCCAAAGTTCGCCCCCGATGCCAAAAGCATCATGTTATTTGGCCCGGGCGTTGCACTGGTCGCAAAGGCAAAGCCGATCAGGGGAATAAGAGTTTCCATCGCGCTGCTTTCGATTTTCAATTTGTTATCATGGAAAAGCCAGCACAGGGCAAGCCTGCATAAAGCAATTGCACACAGCGGCCCCTGCCCTTAGCTTAAGATTACTCAGCCAAAGGGAGACACTCATTGACCCATCAATTCGACACCCTTGCCATTCACGCAGGCACCGCGCCAGACCCGGCCACTGGCGCGCGGCAAGTTCCCATCTATCAGACCACAGCCTATGTGTTTCGCGATGCCGATCACGCCGCGAAACTGTTCAACCTTGAAGAAGTTGGCTATATTTACTCTCGCCTGACCAACCCCACCATTTCCGCGCTTGCGAACCGCGTTTGCGCGCTTGAAGGCGGCGCGGGGGCGATTTGCTGCTCCTCGGGTCATGCGGCCCAAATCATGGCGCTGTTTCCCCTTATGGCCCCTGGGCGCAATATCGTCGCCTCGAGCCGCCTCTATGGCGGCACGATCCAGCAGTTTTCCAATACGATCCGCAAATTCGGCTGGTCGGCCAAGTTTGTGGATTTCGATGATCCGAAAGCCATCGAAGCGGCCATTGATGCCGATACCCGCGCGGTTTTCTGCGAGACGATCTGCAACCCGGGAGGGGCGGTTTCGGATTTGGACGCCATCGCCCGCGTGGCCGACAAGGCTGGACTGCCCTTGATTGTCGATAACACCACTGCCACGCCGTATTTGTGCCGCCCCATCGAACATGGCGCGACCTTGGTGGTGCATTCCGCCACCAAATATCTGACGGGCAATGGCACTGTCACGGGCGGCATTGTGGTGGACAGCGGCACCTTCAACTGGTCGGCCTCTGACAAATTCCCCAGCCTATCCGCGCCAGAGCCTGCCTATCACGGGCTGGTTTTCCATCCCACCTTGGGCAATATGGCCTTTACCTTTCACTCGATCGCCATTGGACTGCGCGATTTGGGCATGACGATGAACCCGCAAGGTGCGCATTACACCATGATGGGCATCGAAACCCTGCCCTTGCGGATGCAGCGCCATGTGGAAAACGCCCAAAAAGTGGCGGAATGGCTGGAAAAAGACCCGCGGGTCGAAAAAGTCACCTATCCGGGACTGGCGTCCAGCCCCTATCACGCCTTGGCGCGCAAAATCACGCCAAAGGGCGCGGGGGCGCTGTTCACAGTGGCAGTCAAGGGCGGCTATGACGCCTGCGTCAAGCTGGTGGATCATGTGAAACTATTTAGCCATGTTGCCAATTTGGGCGACACGCGCAGTTTGATTATCCACCCTGCCAGCACCACGCACCGCCAACTTTCACAGACGGCACAATTGGCGGCAGGGGCTGCGCCCAATGTCATTCGCCTGTCGATTGGTATCGAAGATCTGCGCGATATCATCGCGGATTTGGATCAAGCGCTGGCGGCCGCCACGGCCTAAAGCCGAAAAGGGGGCGGCTCTTGGCCGCCCCGCTATTTATTGAATGATTTCAAAGACAACAGTCACTTGCGTTGTGAAACCAATTTCCCCGCCAGCCACAGGTGTTCCTTCGCTGTCCATTGCCGCCTTGAGCATGGGCATTGGGCTGTAATTGCCGCCGCTTTCACTGATAGACACAATCTTGCCAAGTTTGGCGCCAGCGGCGGATAAAATTTCGAAGGCCTTAGCTTTGGCATCCGCTATCGCCAAAATACGCGATTGGGATAGGGCAGATTTTGAGTTTGAATGTTCAAAATGAATGCCATTTACCGTATTGGCACCGTCTTTGACAGCCGCATCCAAAACTTGGCCCAAAATAGTTAAATCGCGCAGCCGCGCCGTCAGCATGTTTTGAACAATATAGCCGCGCTGCACTGGGGTTTGCATCGCCTCGTCATGCACCCAATTTGGCTGAAGCTGTAGGGCAGAGGTCTGCAGATCGCGCGCCTCTAGGCCAGCGGCCTTGAGCCGATCCATCACGGCCTGCATCAGCGCATTGTTCTGCGCCATAGCTTGGCCTGCCGATTCCGCCTGCGTGCTGACGCCAAGGGAAATGCTGGCCATATCAGCAGCGCTGGCCACAACACCCTCGCCCGTCACCGTGATTTGGCCCGCAGTTTGGGCAGAGGCTGGGCCAAAACTTAGGCCTGTTATAAAAATCATTATTCCAAAAAACTTTTGCATCCTATCCCCCTGAATGAACGCGGCCTTCGTCATTGCCGATCCAGTTCATATCGTTTGTCTTTTGGTTTTGCTTGCCCTTTTTAACGAATTAGGCGAAAAGCTGCTTTAAAGAACAAAAACAGTCGCACAGGCGTTTATCGCCCAACGCGCATTGTGGTAGACAGGCAACATGAAACCAGATTTTGCCCTAGATTTTCGCGAT
>CAXNIF010000185.1:0-4487 GCA_964202345.1 Cypionkella sp. | reverse complement strand
GGATTGACAGTCGATCTGGGCGCGGGCATGACCCCTGTCCGAGAGGCGATCCGGCGGCTTGCGACGGAAGGTGCGCTGCTCCCGCAGGGGAATCGGCGGGTATCTGTGCCGCGCCTGACGGTGTCAGATTTGGATCAGATCGCTTTTGCTCGCCTTGCCATAGAGCCGCGCCTTGCCTCCCTCGCGGCGGGCCATGCCAGCCCCGCCTTGTTGGCCCATCTCGAAGATTTAGATGCACAGGTGGATCGCACCGTTATGGCAGGGGATGTGACGGGATATTTAACATCCAATCATGCCTTTCACTTTGCCCTTTATGGCGCGGCAGGCGCGGGGGTGCTGCTGGATATGGCGCAAAGCCTGTGGCTGCGTTTTGGACCCAGCTTGCGGGTGGTGACGCAATTATCGGGCCGCGCGAGCCTGCCAGACAGCCACAAGGGCATCATCACGTCACTGCGCGCAGGGGACGGGGCAGGGGCGGCGGCGGCCATGACGCATGATATTGAAATTGGCCTTGCCCATGTGCGGGCCGCTGTTTCATCTAGCAGCTTGTAATGTAACGGAAATAATTTGATCAAATTTCCTTGAGCTTGGCACAAATTGCGCCTATGCTCATGCCAGCTTCCCAGATTCGGGGGCGTATATGGCAGGAGGCCGCGATGAACAAAATCACCAACCATATGCCCACCGCTGAATTGCAGGCGCTGGATGCCGCGCACCACATGCACCCGTTCACCGAAAACGCCGCGCTGGCGCGCAAAGGCGCGCGGATTATGACGGGCGGTAAGGGCGTTTGGCTGACCGACAGCGAAGGCCACAAGATTATTGACGGGATGGCGGGGCTATGGTGTGTGAATATCGGCTATGGGCGCACCGAACTGGGCGATGTGGCCAAGGCGCAGATGGATCAGCTCGCCTATTACAACACGTTTTTCCAGACCAGCCATGTGCCTGCCATTGCGCTGGCGGCCAAGCTGGCCGAGTTGGCGCCCAAGGGAATGAACCATGTGTTCTTTGCAGGGTCAGGCTCTGAGGCCAATGACACCAATATCCGCATGGTGCGGCGGTATTGGGACATCAAAGGCCAGCCCGAAAAGCGGATCATCATCGCGCGGCACAATGGCTATCACGGGTCAACCATGGGCGGCGGCAGCCTTGGCGGGATGAAGCCTATTCATGATCACGGCGGAAAACTGGCGGGAATTGTCCATATCGGCGAGCCGAACTGGTGGTCGCAAGGCGGGGATATGACCCCAGATGAATTCGGCCTGATGCGCGCGCGCGAATTGGAAGAAAAAATCCTTGAATTGGGCGTGGAGAACATTGCCGCCTTTATTGGCGAACCTATCCAAGGGGCGGGCGGTGTGATTATCCCGCCCGACAGCTATTGGCCCGAAGTTCAGCGTATCGTGGACAAATATGGTATTTTGCTGATTGCCGATGAGGTGATTACAGGCTTTGGCCGCACGGGGAATTGGTTTGGCTCGACGACCTTTGGCATCCGCCCGCATATCATGACCATCGCCAAGGGGCTGTCCTCTGGCTATCAGCCGATTGGCGGCAGTATTGTGTGCGACGAGGTGGCGATGGTTTTGGGCAGCAACGGCGATTTTAACCACGGCTATACCTATTCAGGGCATCCCGTGGCGGCCGCGGTTGCCTTGGAGAACCTACGTATCTTACAAGAAGAAAAGATCATCGAACATGTGCGCGATGTGGCCAACCCCAATTTGGCCAAGAAATGGGCGGGGCTTGTCGATCATCCAATGGTGGGCGAGGCGAAATTGGTTGGGCTGATGGGCAGTATCGCCCTTACCCCCAACAAGGCCACGCGCGCCAAATTTGCCGGCGATCAGGGCACCATAGGCTATCGCACGCGAGAGCGCTGCTTTGCCAATAATCTGATCATGCGCCATGTGGGAGATCGCATGATTATCGCGCCGCCTTTGGTGATTACGCCCGATGAGATTGACATCTTGATCGAACGGGCATGGAAAAGCCTGGATGAAAGCTATCAGGCGGTTAAGGCCGACGGGCTGTTTGTTTCCGCCTAATCCCTTTGCAGCCCTTGAGTTTGGCGCAAAGCGGGCCTAGTTTGGCGCAAATCCAAAAGGACAGGTTATGCGCATTCATTCCGACTTGGCAGATACAATTGGCAATACTCCGCTCTTGAAACTACGGGCCGCCTCAGAGGCGACGGGCTGCACGATTTTGGGCAAATGCGAATTTCTAAACCCGGGGCAATCGGTCAAGGATCGCGCGGCGCTTTTCATTATCCGCGATGCCGTGGCGAAGGGTCTACTGAAACCAGGCGGCACGATTGTTGAAGGCACGGCGGGCAATACGGGGATCGGGCTGGCGCTGGTGGGGGCCAGCATGGGCTTTCGGACGGTTATCGTCATTCCCGAAACCCAAAGCCAAGAGAAAAAGGATATGATCCGCCTTGCGGGCGCGGAATTGGTGCAAGTGCCGGCTGTTCCCTATAAAAACCCGAACAATTATGTGCGCTACTCGGGGCGACTTGCTGCTGCGCTGGCGCAAAGCGAACCCAATGGCGCAATTTGGGCCAATCAGTTTGACAATTTGGCCAATCGGCAAGCGCATATCGAAACCACGGGGCCCGAAATTTGGGAGCAGACCGGCGGCAAAGTAGATGGGTTCATTTGCGCCGTTGGCTCGGGTGGCACTTTGGCGGGCGTCGGCATGGCGCTACAGCCAAAAGGCGTGAAAGTGGGTCTTGCCGATCCGGAAGGCGCGGCCCTGCATGCTTTTTACACCTCTGGGGCCTTTGACGCGCCCGGCAGTTCAATCAGCGAGGGAATTGGCCAAGGGCGCATTACGGCCAATTTGCAAGGGTTCAAACCCGATATGTCCTATCGCATTCCCGACAGCGAGGCTTTGCCCTTGGTATTTGACATGCTGGAACACGAAGGGATTTGTCTTGGCGGATCATCTGGCATCAATATTGCAGGGGCGATCCGCATGGCCCGCGAGATGGGCCCAGGGAAAACAATCGTCACCATCTTATGCGATTATGGCAATCGCTATCAATCTAAGGTCTATAACCCAGCCTTTTTGCGCGAAAAGGGGTTGCCCGTGCCCAAATGGCTAGAGGCGGCACCTCACGCTGTGCCCACGGTATTCGAGGACGCATGAGCGCGCTACGGCGCAGCATCCTATTGGCGCTGGCGCTATGGGCCACGCTTTTGGGCGGGGCCTATGCGCAATCAGCGCCGCCAGCGGGCCAAGCTGATCCCACGGGGGCAATCTTGCCGCGTGCCGACGCCGCCAACTCGGCGATGGCGGCAGTGCAAGGCGATTTGGCCGACCCCAGCGGCGCGGCGCAATTGGATTATCCAGCTTGGAATCGGCTGGCACTGCGCGGGGAAAGGGCACTTGAAAACCTGTCTTTGACCGACAGCAATTTAGAAAGTTTGCGCAGCCAAATCGCCATTTGGCGCGAAGCTTTGCAAAGCGCGCAAAATGTCAATTCGGCCCGGATTGCGACATTGCGCGCGCAAATTGATGCACTTGGCCCCGCGCCGAATGCGGGGCAAAGTGAGCCGCAGGAACTTGCCCTGCGCCGAGCCGCTTTGACCCAGCAAGTCGCGCGGCTACAAGCGCCCAGCATCACTGCCATCGAAGCCTATCAGCGGGCCGATGGTCTGATCCGTGAAATTGACCGCATTTTACGCGAAAGACAGGCCAATATGCTGATGCAAATATGGCCCGCGCCCATAAACCCAGCAAATTGGCCCGAAGGTGTGATTGGCGTGACGGATACAGGTTTGCGCCTGTGGGACGAATTGGTCAGCAATTGGGAAAATGATCGCTGGCGCGGCGCGTTTTTCACAAATGCGCCGTTGATTGCCGTTGTGTTGGCCTTGGGTGTGGCTTTTGTGGTGCCCGCGCGTCGCCGCGCGCAACGCTTTGCCACATCACTGCGCGAGGCTAGCCCCGCCGGCGCGCAGCGTTTGATTGCCTTGTTGGTCTCCTTGGGCGAAGTGATCTTCCCGTATTTTGGGGTGCTCTTGATCATGTTCGCCTTATCCCACGGCCAGGTGATGGGCGAGTTGGGTGCGCAACTTATCGCCGCTTTGCCTGACATTGCCCTACCCGTTATTTTGGCATCATGGATGGCGGGGCGAATTTTTCCGCGCGGCACTTTGCCAGGGCCGCTAGGTCTTGGCGCTGAAGCGCGGGGCGAGGCGCGGGTGTTAACTGTGGTGATGGGATTGATGCTATCCATCGATATCGCCCGCGATATTGCCATGGCACCACAAGATTATTCAGATGGAACAACGGCGGTGGCCAGTTTTCCCGGCTTGGTCATTGCGGGCGTTTTGATTTGGCGCATGGGTCTATTGATCTTACGTCATATGCAGGCGCAACTAGCCCGCGATAATGAAACGCAAAATTTTGGTCGATCGTCGCTTTCTTTGATGGCCCGCGCGGCCATTGCGCTGGGAATACTGGGCCCAATTTTGGGG
>CAXNIF010000184.1:0-4516 GCA_964202345.1 Cypionkella sp. | reverse complement strand
GTGTGGGAACATTCCTATTACATCGATTTTCGCAACAAGCGCCCCGCCTATTTGACCAATTTCTTGGACAAGCTGGTCAATTGGGAAGCTGTGGCTGCCCGTCTTTAATTGCGCGGTGGCCCCCTTTTTGGAATGAAAAAAGACCCGCTTGCGCGGGTCTTTTTATTGGATCAAGGCGGCGGCGCGGCGCAAATGGCACGCGCGGCTGGTTTTGCGCCGCAAAAGACACAGATTATGATCTTGATTTGACTTGCGCGAAATATTTTATCGCCGATAGGCTTGCCTATGCTAATGTAGCGTCAAAGACATCAAATCCAGACGGTAAATTAAGTGGGGGCTGAAAATGGGCGCTCTATCGGGGCAAAGTTTACGCATTGTTTTGGGCATCTTGGGCGCTTTGCTGCTGGCGCTGGGGCTATGGTTTTTTGTTTTAAAACCCGCAGATCCCCCCTTGCAAGCCGTGGCACCGCCCCCCGCGCCAGAGCCTGCCGCAACGGCGCAGACCGCACCCGCCGCGCGTTTGGCACCAAGTTTGGATGTCGTGCGCCTTGATCCGGATGGCAGCCTGACCGTTGCGGGCCGCGCCGAAGCAGGGGCGCGGGTGTCTTTGCGCCTTGATGAGATTGAGGCGACATTTGCCCAGGCGGATGATTTGGGCAATTTTGTCAGCCTGTTCACCCTGTCGGCCTCGGAGGCGCCGCGCATCTTGACGGCCTTGTCGCGCGCGCCCGATGGGCATGAAATGCTGGGCGCAGATAAGATCGCCTTGGCCCCCGTCATCTTATCTGCCGAGAGTGCGGCGCAAGAGGCCCCCACGATCAAGATTGATGACAGCAGCGAAGCGGCTGTTTTGATGAATGCGCCCGATCTGGAGAATATCACCATCGATTCGGTGTCCTATGAGGGGCAGATCATCCGCATCAGCGGGCGCGGTGCCGCGGGGGCGATGGTGCGCCTCTACTTGGGCAATGCCGATGTTGCGACGGCCAATATCGCCGCGAATGGCAGTTTTGCAGCCGAATTGGCAGGGGTCGCGGCGGGCGATTACACGCTGCGCGCCGATCAATTGGACAGTGCGGGCAAGGTCACCTCGCGCTATGAGATGCAAATCACCAAAGCCAATCCCGAGGCGCTGGCCGCCGCCGCCGCAGAACCCGCCGTTGTCAAAGTGGCGGTCGGCACCACGCTTTGGGCGATTGCCGAAGCCGAGTTGGGCGATGGGCTGCTCTATGTGCAGGTTTATGAGGCCAATAAAGACAAAATCCGCGATCCAAATTTGATCTATCCCGGCCAGGTGTTTGACATTCCAACCCCGCCCTAAAGACCATATTTTTTGTGCAATTGCGCCAATTCGCGGTCAATCGCGGCGACAACCTCGGTGCGTTGCGCCGCGATATGGGTGCAATCCGCCTTGCGTTGCAGCAAGCCCGCTCGCAGCGCCAATACGCGGGAATCCACCTGCGCCCGCGACGTTGATTCGCGCTTATGCGCCGTGCTGATTCCGCCACCACGGCGATAATACAGCAGACGCTCTGGGCAAAACCCCACAGCGCCCAGCAATCTGGCGCGGAAATAAAGCGCCTTATCGGGGAAGGCTTTTGTCTGCGTCAATGGGCCAAAGGCCGACATAACTTCGGGTCGATAGGCACAAGAAGCGCCAACACATGGGTTCTTTTCAATGGCCACTTGCGCCAAGTCTAGGGTGTTGAATAGCTTATGACGCTCGGCGCGGTCATCGCGTTGAAATTTCTTAGTCTTGCCCTCTAGATTTGTGTCAATTACATCAGACCAAATAAGGTATGGCTTTCCCGCCGCCAAATAGGATTGATATAATTTTTCCACGCGGTCAGGCGTCGAAATATCATCACCTTCCGCGATTACAATTAATTCGCCTTTTGCCTTAGGGAAAATATAATTGATATGGTGTACAACACCCTTATTGGGGATGTTTTGATTTAGGACGATAGACTTTGGTCCAGAATAATTTTGCGCTAAGCGCTGCATTATTGAAAAGGTTTCATCGGGCGATCCGTCGTCAGATAAAATCACCTCAATCGGATCATAGCTTTGTGCAAAAACAGATTGGATCGTGGCTTCGATTGTTTTTGCCTGATTATAGGCAAAGACAAGAACGGTCATAAGGGGGCGGTGTTCAAGCTTCATGATCGCCGTTCAGCAATCGCGCGGCCATAAGGCCATCTGGGTCGATGGGCGCGCGCGCGCGTAATATTTTGGCAGGAACTCCCCCATAGATTGTCCAGCTTTTGGTCGGTTTATTGACCATAGACAGCGCGCCGATTGCGACCCCTTCGGCGATGTCAGCCTTTGGCAAGACCACCGCGCCCGATCCCAAAATTGCGTGACGGCCAATCGAAATCGCGGCTGCATGAATGCGTGTCAATTCGGCTGGCACTGTTGGATTGGTGAAAACACCGCCCAAATAATCATCCGTTGATGTATGAATTGTTACCCGTTGCGATAGGCCCGCAAAGTCCGCGATTGTAATTCCATGTCCACCTGACAAATAGCAATAGGCCCCGATATGCACATAATTGCCAATTCTTACGCCCGCTGACCCTGCGACGATCGTTGTGGCATAATCAATGCGGATATTGGAGGCCAGATAAATATTTTGTGAGCCGACGATATTGCAATGTTTGGAGATGAATACATTGGTGCCAACTGCCGCAAAGCCTAAAGCGCGCAATTCAGGTGATGTATAGTAGCCGGGGTTGAGCGAATTATTCATCCATATCCCTGTCGGCATAAAATGCTCTCTTTGCATCGATCAATGAGCTGCAAATAAAATCCTGATCGTTATGCGTGATATGTCGCCCCATGGGCAGGGCTAGCATGCTTGCCGAAAGGTTTAATGCGTTTGGGGTTTCGGTCTTGTCCGCCCATCTGGAATTGATGGTGGGGGCATAATATATGCGGGTCTGTATGCCCATTGCGGCCATATGTTCTTGAACAAAACCCGCCGAGCCGTCTGGCAGTTTTAGGCTGAACAATTGCCATGCAGGTCGGCCAATGTCGCACGGCAGCGTCAAATTGCTTTCGGCCGATAAAATATCCATATAACGCTGGGCCATGTGTTGGCGGTATTCAATGACACTGGGCAATTGGCGCAGGGCCGCGCGTCCAATGGCGGCGGACACTTCGCTCATTTTGCCATTCATTCCCCAGATGTCGGCGGATTTACCGCCAAAAAGTGCAAAATTAATGGTCTTGTTGATGGCGTCGATGAGATCATTGCTGGCAACCACGATGCCGCCTTCGCCCACAGAAAAAGGTTTGGTGGCATGGAGCGAGAACACCTCAGCAATGCCCGAGCGACCCACAGGGCGATCACTTGGGTCGCGGCCACCAAAGGCGGCAGCGGCATCGATAATCAAGGGCAAGGAATACTCATCAGCGATACGTTCAATCTCTGAAATGTCGCGGCAATAGCCAAAGCTGCGCACGTGAATAATGGCATCTATTTTCTGGCGCTTCAATGCCGTCCGCAGTGCTTTTGGGCACATTTCCCATGTCTGCGCGTTTATATCTATGGCCACGACATCGCATCTGGCTTGGAAAACGGCGCTGGCTGTTGCGGGAAACGTAAAGGCGGGAATAGCCACCCTCCCGCGAATACCCAAGGCCATCAAAGTGGCGGTAAGCCCAGCCGTTGCGCTGCTGACCAATGTCGCCGCGCGGGTCAGTCCCAAATAGGCGCTGGCCTCGGCGGCCAATTGCGCCGCATTGGGGCCAAAGTTGGAAAACCAATGCTGATCGTAACTTTCTTGCAAAAAGGGCATCCAATGTGGCGCGCTGGGGAAATCGGGTTGAAGAAGCTTAATCTCGCGCGACATGCGGTGCCCTAATGGTCATAAAAATTTGTCTGTGCCAATGCAATGTGCCTTAGGTTGTATTTCAGCATAATGCCCCTGACAAGTCTGATCCGAGAAAACTTGGCATCTCTGCGGCTTTATCGCGGGCGGGCTTTTTCAGGGCTTGGGTCAGTGCCATCTTGCCTTAGGGCCTGCATCTTGCGCGGATAGGCGGTGCAATCGCTCTGGCATTTTGCAAGGGCGGGGCATAGGTAGGGGCTAACAAAAGGTGATACATGCGAAAAAATACAGCCACATCTGCCGATATGCCCGATCAACCTGCCAGCGGCGCCGCCACGTTGCGCCGAGTGGTGCCCTATTTGTGGCCCGATGGGCAAGGCTGGGTCAAGCGCCGCGTGGTGGCGGCGCTGATGTTGCTGGTGGGGGCCAAGTTGATCGGCTTTTCCACGCCCTATCTGTACAAGCTGGCCGTGGATCGTCTGGGCGGCGTTGCCCCAGAGGGCGCGCAAATGCTGGCGCTGGGGGCCATTGGGCTGACGGTGGCCTATGGTCTGGCCCGCCTGGGCGCGGTTTTGGGCAATGAATTGCGCGATGCTGTTTTCGTGCGTGTGGGGCAGCGGGCGCTACGGGCGCTGGCTTTGGAAACCTTTACCCATATTCACCGCCTGTCCTTGCGCTATCAC
>CAXNIF010000183.1:0-4542 GCA_964202345.1 Cypionkella sp. | reverse complement strand
CGGTGTTCGATGCGGCGGGCGGCAGGGCTGCCGGCGGGTATGCGAATGGCGGCGGTGCGGTTTTCATAACCCCAGGCAATGGCGGTGGGCGCGTGTTTGCCCGGAACCAGCCGTTCATAGCTGTTTTGATGGGGCGCGAAGATCAGCGCGCAATCGGCCATGGCATTCAAGCAACCTGCCACGGCGTGGCGCAGCATTGCCGTGCCTTTTGGCCCGCCCGAATCAAAGACATTGTCACCTTTCTCGTCCAAGACCGAAAAATGCGTGTGCAGCCCCGAGCCGGAATATTCGGGGTAGGGTTTGGCCATAAATGAAGCGGCAAAGCCGTGCCGCCGCGCCAGACCCTTGACCAACATTTTGAACAGCCAAGCGTCATCGGCGGCGCGCAGCGGATCGTCGCAATGCATCAAGTTCACTTCGAATTGGCCAAGGCCCGTCTCCGATGTGGTGGTGTCGGCGGGAATATCCATCGCCTCGCAGGCATCATAAAGATCGGTGAAAAAGGTATCAAACGCGTCCAGCGCGCGAATCGATAGGGTTTCAGCCGCTTTGCGCCGTTTGCCACTGCGCGGCGAGGCGGGCACTTGCATGGTCTTGCCCGAATCGTCGATGAGGAAAAATTCCAGCTCCATCGCGCAGACGGGCGTGAGCCCCCGCGCCTTATAGCGTTCGACAACCGCGCGCAGGGCGTGGCGCGGATCCCCTTCATAGGGGGCGCCATTTTCGCGAAACATCCAAATCGGCAACAGGGCCGTGGGCGCTTCGAGCCAAGGCATAGGCATAAAGCCGCGCTCGGTTGGGCGCAAAACGCCGTCTTGGTCGCCCTGTTCAAAAACAAGCGGGCTGTCATCAATATCTTCGCCCCAAATGTCCAAATTCAGGGTGGAAAAGGGAAAGCGCGTGCCGTCCTTGACCACTTTATCTGCATAACGCGCGGGCACCCGCTTGCCGCGCGCCTGTCCGTTCAAATCCGCCGCCGCAACACGAATGGTGCGCACGTTGGGATGCTTTCTGAGCCAATCTTTCATCATAATATAAAGGCAAGGCATGGCCCGCCCCATTGCCCAAATCGCAATTATGGCGGCTGCGGATCATGCCCTTGATCCTGTCCTATGTTGGTGATCTTGCAGCGCCGTTGTGGCCTGCATAATTTGATCAAATTAAAGATAGCCGAGCCGGCGCGCCCTTGGCAAGCGAAAAAGACAGTCCAAGGCGCGCCTTGGCCGCCAAGGGTCTGTGCGCGCCCTTGCCCCCATGGGCAACACCGCTTAGACAAGCGCAAAGATTCTAGGCAGGTGGCCCATGGCAAAACAACCGATGATTCAATCTGGCGATGAGGCAGGTGCGGGAAGACGGCGGCGCTCTTCGGTGCTGGGATCGCTTTTGCTGGGCCTTATTGCCTTGTCGATGCTGGGCTTTGGCGTGAACAGCTTTGGCGGCGGGGCCAGCCGAATTGGCACGGTGGGCGATCAGGAAATCACCGTCAATCAATATGCCAGCGCCTTGCAAAGCGAAGTGCGGCGCTTTTCGCAGATGGTCGGTGGGCAAGTGGCGCTGGGCGATTTGTTGGCCGCAGGCGTGGGCGGGCAAATCTTGGGCGATTTGGTGCGCCGCGCCGCGCTGAACGGCGAGATGGGGCAAATTGGCCTATCGGTCGGCGATGCTGAATTGGCCGCAGAGCTGGTAAAAAACGCGGCATTCCAAGGGGTGGATGGGCAGTTTGACCGCGCCGCCTATGGCGAGACTTTGGCGCGCAACAATCTCACCGAGGCCGAGTTTGAAGAAAATTTACGCGCAGATATTGCGCGAGGATTGCTGCAAGTGGCGGTGTCTGGCGGGGCAAAAGCGCCGCAAGCGGTCATCGATGCCTTGCTGGCCTATGCGGGCGAGACGCGCGAGATCACCTTTGTTCCCCTAAGCGAGGCTGATTTGCCCCAGCCGTTGCCCACGCCCACGCCTGCCGATCTTCAGGCCGAATATGACGGCGCGATTGCCGATTACACCCGCCCCGAAGCCAAGCGTATTCAATACATCGCCTTGCTGCCCGATGATCTGGCCCAAGAGATGCCCGCCGACGAAGCGGCCATCGCGGCGCTGTATCAAGAACGGATTGATGAATATGTGATCCCTGAAAAACGTCTGGTCGAACGTCTGGTCTATCCCAGCGCCGCCGATGCCGCTGATGCCAAGGCCAAGCTGGATGCGGGGGCCAGCTTTGACGATTTGGTCAAGGCGCGCAACTTGACCCTGACCGATATTGATTTGGGCGATGTCGCTAAAGCCGATCTTGGCGCGGCGGGCGAGGCGGTCTTTGCGCTGACGGAACCGGGTGTGGTGGGGCCGCTGGACAGTGATCTTGGCCCTGCCCTGTTTCGCATGAATGCCATTTTGGCCGCGCAAGAGACGCCCCTTGATGCAGTGCGCGCCGATTTGGCGCTGGAACTGGGCCGCGAGGCGGCGCGGCGCGAGATTGCAAGCCGCATTGATGCCATTGACGATGCTTTGGCAGGCGGGGCCACGCTGGCAGATTTGGCGCAAAGCGAATCTTTGACGCTGGCCACCACCGATTATGCCAAAGGCGCCGAGGACAATGACCCAATTGCGGGCTATGGGGCCTTTATCAAGGCGGCAGATGCGCTGGAAATGGGCGACTTTCCCGAAGCGATCGTGCTGGAGGACGGCGGCGTTGTGGCGATGACTTTGCAAGAAATCATCCCGCCCACGCCGCGCCCCTTGGCCGATGTGAGCGATCGTTTGCGCGAAAACTGGCGCACCAAAGCCCTGAACCGCGCCTTAGAATCGCTGGCCGAGGCCAAGTTGGCCGAATTTGTCCAAAGCGGCGATTGGGCGGCGATGGGCGCAGCACAAAGGGCCAAAATCACCCGCAATGACGCGGTGCCAAATGCGCCGCAAGCCTTGGTCACCGCGGCCTTTGCGGCAAGCGACATCGGCACGGCCCAAGTGGTCACCAGCGGCGCTTTTATCGCCTTGATGCGGCCAGAGGCTATTGCCCCCGCGCAAGATAACCCCGAAGCCGCCGATCTGCGCGCGGCATTTGAGGCCCAGCTTGCCCAATCCTTGGGGGCCGATGTGTTGGAACTATATGGCCGCAGCATTGAAACGGCGGCGGGCATTTCATTGGACCAAAATATGATCAATTCGGTTCACAGCCAATTGGGCAATTAAGGGCCACAAGATGAGTTTGCTTCCCAGCTTTGACGATTTTGCGGCAAAATGGGCCTTGGGCCAAAACCAATTGGTCTATACCCGCCTTGCCGCCGATTTGGACACGCCCGTGTCTTTGATGCTGAAGCTGGCCGAGGCGCGGGGCGATACATTCTTGCTGGAATCGGTGACGGGCGGCGAAGTGCGCGGGCGCTATTCGGTGGTCGGGCTAAAGCCCGATTTGATCTGGAAATGCGAAGGCCCGCGCGCCTATATCAACCGCGATGCCCGCTTTGACGCGCAGGGCTTTGTCGCGCAAGACGCCCCGCCCTTGGACAGTTTGCGCGCTTTGTTGGCCGAATGCCGCATTGATTTGCCGCCAGATTTACCCGCTATTTCCGCCGGGCTGTTTGGCTATCTGGGCTATGATATGATCCGACTTGTCGAAAACTTGCCCCATGTAAACCCCGATCCGATTGGCCTGCCCGATGCGGTATTGCTGCGCCCTTCGGTGGTTGCGGTGCTGGATGGGGTCAAGGGCGAAGTGACATTGATCGCCCCGGCTTGGGCAGGCTCTGGCCTGTCGGCGCGCGCGGCCTTTGCCCAAGCCGCCGAGCGCGTGATGGAGACGCTGCGCGATTTAGATCGCACCCCCGCCATCCGCCGCGACTTTGGCGATGCGGCGGCACAGGTGGGGCCCGCGCAATCTAACTTTACGCATGAGGGCTATAAACAGGCGGTGGAAAAGGCCAAGGAATACATCCGCGCGGGCGATATTTTCCAAGTGGTGCCCTCCCAGCGCTGGCGGCAAAGCTTTGCCTTGCCGCCCTTTGCGCTGTATCGCAGTTTACGGCGCACCAACCCTTCGCCTTTTATGTTCTTTTTCAATTTCGGCGGCTATCAGATTGTTGGGGCCAGCCCTGAAATCTTGGTGCGGCTGCGCGGCGGCGAAGTGACCGTGCGCCCCATTGCGGGCACGCGCAAACGCGGGATCGATGAGGCCGAAGATCGCGCCCTAGAGGCCGATTTGCTGGCCGACCCAAAGGAACGCGCCGAACATTTGATGCTGCTGGATTTGGGGCGCAATGATGTGGGGCGCGTGGCAAAGGTGGGCACCGTGCGCCCGACCGAGCAATTCATCATCGAACGCTACAGCCATGTGATGCATATCGTCTCGAATGTGGTGGGCGAAATTGCCGAGGGGGAAGATGCCCTATCGGCCCTGCTGGCGGGCCTGCCGGCGGGCACTGTCTCGGGCGCGCCAAAGGTGCGGGCGATGGAAATCATCGACGCGTTGGAACCCGAAAAGCGCGGCGTCTATGGCGGCGGCGTGGGCTATTTTGCGGCCAATGGCGAGATGGATTTTTGCATCGCGCT
>CAXNIF010000182.1:0-4579 GCA_964202345.1 Cypionkella sp. | reverse complement strand
CTCCCAGCGCGGGGCGGGCTGATTGCTCTTGTTCATTTGGCAATTACCCCGCCAAAGCGGCGCTCGCGCGATTTGAAACGGGTGAGAATTTCCGCCAATTCGCTTTTTGAAAAATTGGGCCACAATGTCGGCGTGAATTCATATTCGCTGTAGGCCGCTTGCCAAGGCAAAAAATTCGAAATCCGTGTCTCTCCCGATGTGCGGATCACCAAATCCGGATCGGGCATCTCCGCCGTATCCAAATGGGCCGAAATCACCGACTCGCTGATTTCTTCGGCGGGGATTCCCGCGCGCAAAATGGCGCGCATGGCGCGGGTAATCTCGTCGCGCCCGCCGTAATTAATGGCCACGCAAAGGTGGAGCATGCGCCCTTCGATGGTATGCGCCTCGATGCTTGCCATGAGTTTTTGCAATTTCGGCTCTAGCCGCGTGCGATCACCCAAAAAGGTCAATTTTACGCCTGCCTTGGCCAGTTTATCCGCCTCCGAGCGGATATACCGCGCAAAAATGGACATCAGCCCCAAAACTTCGGCGGTGCTTCTTTTCCAGTTTTCCGTCGAAAAGGCATAAAGAGTTAAGTGAGATATCCCCAGCTCGGGACAGGCGGCCACAATTTCGCGCACTCTTTCGACGCCCTTACGGTGGCCCACCAGCCGCGGCAAACCTTGGTTGGTGGCCCAGCGGCCATTGCCATCCATGATGATCGCCACATGCAAAGTCGGCTCTGGAGCCGCAGGATGCGGCTCTGTTTTTAGGGCAAGGTCGGGAGACTGGGGCAAAACCTGTTCCGCTTTTGGGGCTAAACCTGCATGATTTCGGCTTGTTTGGACTCCAATGCCTTATCCACGCTGGCAATGGCCTTATCGGTCAGCTCTTGCACTTCATCGGACCACATTTTTTGGTCATCTTCCCCCATGCCCGCCGATTTCGCCTTTTTGATTTGATCCATCCCATCGCGGCGCACGTTGCGAATGGCGACTTTGGCATTTTCCGCATAGCCTGCGGCCACTTTGGACAATTGCTTGCGGCGCTCTTCGTTCAATTCGGGAATGGGCAGACGGATCAGCGGGCCGTCAGAGACGGGATTGATACCAATGCCGCTTTCGCGGATGGCTTTTTCCACTTTGGCAATCATGGCTTTATCCCAGACATTAATGACCACCATGCGCGGCTCTGGAACGTTGACGGTGCCAAGCTGGTTGATTGGGGTCATTTGCCCATAGGCATCCACCGAAATCGCATCGACCAAACTTGCCGAGGCGCGCCCCGTGCGCAGGCTGGCAAATTCGGTTTTCAGGGCATTCATCGCCCCATCCATGCGGCGCTGAATGGCATCCAAATCAATTTCTAGGTCTTCGGCAGACATTTTGCCCTCATTAATCTTGTTGGCCTATTCGCCCGCTACACCAATTTGCACAGACGGGCGAGAAGAAAACTAACCAATCACCCGTGTATAGGTGCCTTTTCCTGCCAATATTCCCTTAAAGCCGCCCGGCTCGTCCAGCGAAAAAACGATAATCGGCAAATCATTATCTCGCGCCAAGGCAATGGCAGAGGCATCCATAACGCCCAAATGCTGCTGCAAAACCTCGTCATACGTCACCGTGTCATAGCGTTTGGCATCGGCGTGTTTCTTGGGGTCTTTGTCATAGACACCGTCCACTTTGGTGCCCTTGAAAATGGCTTCGCAAGCCATTTCATTGGCGCGCAGCGTGGCGGCGGTATCGGTGGTGAAATAGGGATTGCCCGTGCCTGCCGCAAAAATCACCACGCGCTTTTTTTCAAGATGGCGCACGGCGCGGCGGCGGATGTAGGGCTCGCAGACTTGATCCATCGGAATGGCCGAAATCACGCGGGTGAACACCCCGATTTGTTCCAGCGCAGATTGCATGGCCAGCGCGTTCATCACGGTGGCCAGCATCCCCATATAATCGGCCGTTGTTCTTTCCATCCCCTGCGCCGAGCCTGCCAGCCCGCGAAAGATATTGCCACCGCCGATCACCATGCACACTTCAACCCCCATATCACGCACCGATTTCACCTCGGCGGCGATGCGTTGCACAGTTGGGGGGTGCAGACCAAACCCTTGATCGCCCATCAGCGCCTCTCCCGATATCTTTAGCATCACGCGGGAATAGACAGGCTGAGCATGATCTGCGGGCATGGGAAATCCTTTCACAAGTGCAGTTTTGGGCGCGGGACGGGGAATCAATGTTGACAGTTGTGCAAAATGTCGCAAAACGGCGGCAGGTTCAACGGGCAAGCGGGGCGGATGTGAATATTGCCAAAATTTCGCGCGAACGCCCCGTTTTGATTTCCGGCCCCACCGCCAGCGGCAAATCTGCCCTGGCGATGGAAATTGCATCGCGTGATGGGCGTTTGATCGTCAACGCCGATGCCCTGCAAGTGTACGACACATGGCGCATATTATCTGCCCGCCCCAGCGCCCAAGACGAACTAGACCTTCCCCATGCGCTTTTTGGCCATATTGGGCGCGATCAGCTTTATTCTACGGGCCATTGGCTGCGCGAAGTGAGCGCGTTGTTAACCCGCCCTGTGGTCATCGTGGGCGGCACGGGGCTGAATTTCTCTGTGCTGACCGAAGGTTTGGCGGATATTCCGATGGTGCCACAGTGGGTGCGCGCGCAAGCCAATGCGATCATGGCCAGCTTGGGTCTTGGCGCGCTTTTGAACGAACTGGACGCAAAAACCCTTGCCAAGATCGACAAGGCCAATCCTGCACGCGTGCAACGCGCCTGGGAGGTGCTCCGCGCCACGGGACGCGGAATAGCGGATTGGCAAGCAGAAACAGGGACTGCGACCCTACCGATTTCAGCATGTGACGCCTTGGTATTGACCATGGATGTGGCGCAATTAGATGGCCGCATTGCGCAGCGCTTTGACGCTATGCTGCGCGCAGGCGCATTAGAAGAAGCCCGCGCGGCCCTGCCCCATTGGCCCGATCCTGCCAAGGGCCAAACCGAGCCTTGGACAAAAGCGATCGGTGCGCCCGAATTGATCGGCCATTTGCGCGGGCAATCCAGCTTAACCGAAGCGACGACAGCGGCGATTCTGGCAAGCCGCCAATATGCCAAACGCCAGCGCAGTTGGTTTCGCAATCGGATGAAGAATTGGACAATTTGCAACCTTTAGGTGCAATTTTCCCCGTTTAGCCCGCCAAAGATTTCACTTTCTTTGCATTTTCATGCCCAAATGGCGTAAATTAACAATACAAAAGATTGATGCGAAGTAAACTTTCGGTTACTGAGAGGGAAATCGAAAATCAATATGAGGCAAATTTATGCCGAACGATTACGCAAATTTTTCAGATGCGGTGCGCCCTATACGCCTGCCCGAAAGCGGGGCCTATCAGGCGCGGCCAAAGGGCCGTGCAGCGGGCCATGCCGCAGAGTCCGCGCCCGCTGTGCGGGTGACGACCGTGCAAAGATTACTGTCTCAGGGCCGTTGGCGCGTTGAAGCCTTGCGCAGCCTGCCGGACGCTTGTCTGTTAAGTTTCACCAAAGGCATGGGCCGTATCACCGTGGGCGGCGTGACGCGCGGTTATTCAGCGGGCACTGTTGTCTACATTCCCGCGGGGGTCATTCACGGTTTTGAAGTGGGGCCGCAAGTTTTGGGGACGGCCCTATTTGTGCAGCCCGAAGCTGGGATTATGATGCCCGCCACGCAACAGCACATTCGTCTGGGCGATGTGGCCAATCAGCAAGAAGTGACGATGCTGCTGGATATGATCATGCGCGAGCTTGACACCGGCACTTCGGCTGGGCAACGGGCGGCGCGGCATTATGTGGGCCTGCTGTCGGTGTGGCTAGAGCGTCAGGCGCAAGTCGCCGGCACGTTAGAGCATCGCCCTGACGCCGCCCAGCGGCTAGTGGCCCGCTTTACCCAAATCATCGAAACCGATTTTCGCACTGGTGCCAATGTCGCGGATTTTGCGGCAACCTTGGGCGTCACCCCAACTCATTTGACCCGCTGCTGTCGGGCCGCCGCAGGGCGATCGGCCATCGAATTGCTGCAAGACCGCCGTCTTTTTGAGGCACGCAAATTGCTGGTGGAAACAAAAATGCCAGTGGGCGAAATCGGCGCGGCTTTGGGCTTTTCCTCGGCCGCCTATTTCACCCGGGCATTTCAAAGCCAAACGGGCCAATCGCCCAGTGTTTTTCGAAAAAGCGCCTAACTGGGCGCTTTTTTAATGGTGCCAAAACGCCAGCGCAAACCCCATGCCTGCACGGCAGGAATGGGGGAAATCCGTATTGCGCAATTGGGATATACACCGAAATTTCGCCCCCTATACGAAAGCACAAGCACGTCTGCGCGATCGCGTTTCCCTTGCGTGATGGGGCCATGTTGCAGAGGGCAATATGCAGCGTCCCCCGCAAGAGACTGGCGCATCATCGGCGTTAGATTTTTCTGGCCCTGTCGGATTCACTTCTTGACCTGTCGGAAACAAACTGAGACATCTTAATGAAGGCACGTTTAATCACAGTTGTGATCTATCGGTCTTTAATAATCACAAACCAAAAGGGAGAGTTTGGTCAAATGGAAGATTTTGCGAAAAAAC
>CAXNIF010000181.1:0-4596 GCA_964202345.1 Cypionkella sp. | reverse complement strand
TTCAACCCCCAAGGCACGCTGGCCGAACGTCTGCGCGCGGGCGGGGCGGGAATTGCGGGCTTTTACACCAAAACAGGCGTGGGCACCGTGATCGCCGAAGGCAAGGACGTCAAAGTATTTGACGGGCAAGAATATATCCTAGAGCGCGGCATCGTCGCCGATCTGTCCATTGTCAAGGCGTGGAAGGCCGACCCTTCGGGCAATTTGGTGTTTCGCAAAACCGCGCGCAATTTCAACCCCCCCGCCGCCACGGCGGGCCGCGTCTGCATCGCCGAAGTCGAAGAGATCGTGCCCTTGGGCAGCCTTGACCCCGATTCCATCCACCTGCCGGGCATCTATGTGCACCGCCTGATTCAAGGCCAGCACGAAAAGCGCATTGAACAGCGCACTGTGCGCAAAAAGGAGTCTGTCTGATGTGGGATCGCAACCAAATGGCCGCCCGCGCGGCCCAAGAGCTGCAAGACGGCTGGTATGTCAATTTGGGGATCGGCATCCCCACGCTGGTGTCTAACTATATCCCCGCAGGGATCGAAGTGACGCTGCAATCGGAAAACGGGATGCTGGGCATGGGGCCTTTCCCCTATGAGGGCGAAGAAGACGCCGATTTGATTAACGCGGGCAAGCAGACCATCACCGAATTGCCACAAACCGCCTATTTCGATTCTGCCCAATCCTTTGCGATGATCCGTGGCGGCAAGATTGCCATGGCGATCTTGGGGGCGATGGAAGTGGCCGAAAACGGTGATTTGGCCAATTGGATGATCCCCGGCAAGCTGGTCAAAGGCATGGGCGGGGCGATGGATTTGGTCGCGGGCGTGGGCCGTGTGGTGGTGGTGATGGATCACACCAGCAAACACGGCGAATCCAAAGTGCTGAAATCTTGCACCCTGCCGCTGACAGGGCGCGGCGTGGTCAATCGCATCATCTCAAACCTTGGGGTGTTGGATGTGGTCAAGGGCGGGCTAAAGATTGTCGAACTGGCCGATGGCGTCACCGAAGCCGATCTGCGCGCGGCGACCGAAGCCACGATTGTCGGCTAGGCAAAAGGCGCCCCCCCCAAGGCGCTCCGAGACGCTCTCCTAGGCGCACTTCCTCGGCGGGGGCCATTTTGCCGTTGGATCTCCAAGCATTCAAAAGCGTCCCTCCGCAAGATTTTTGCGGTATCGGCTATGGCACCGATGTTTCAATCCTTGAACTGGCGCAAAAGGTTGCGGTGGTCACGGGGTATAAGGGCCGCATTGTGACCGACCCAAGCAAACCCGACGGCACCATGCGCAAGTTGTTGGATGTCTCGCGGCTGGCGCAATTGGGCTGGTCGGCGCAGATTGGGCTAGACCAAGGACTGGCGGCAACCTATCAGTGGTTTGTGGCCCATTCAAAAACCGTCAGGCGTTAAGAGTTCATCATGGCAAATCTCATTCACCCCATTCTTCTTTGCGGCGGCACTGGCACGCGGCTTTGGCCCTTGTCGCGCAAGTCCTATCCCAAGCAGTTCGTTCAGCTAACGGGTGATGAAAGCCTTTATCAGGCTTCGGCGCGCCGTTTGTCTGGCGCGGGGTTTGCAGCGCCGACAATCGTCACCGCTGCCGACTTTCGCTTTGTCGTGATCGAACAGCTTGCCGCGCTGGAGATCGCGCCCGCCGATATCTTGATCGAACCTTCCGCCAAAAACACCGCCGCCGCGATTTGTGCCGCCGCCTTGGCGCTTCAGGCCCGCGCGCCCGCGGCGCTGATGCTGGTGGCGCCGTCGGATCATGTGATCCCCGATGCCGCCCAGTTCCGCGCCGCTGTTCAGGCCGCCGCGCCTGCCGCTTTGGACGGGCAACTTGTGACCTTTGGCATTCGCCCTGATCGGGCAGAGACCGGCTATGGCTGGCTTGAGCTGTCACGCCAAACGCCCGATTTCGCGCCAGAGCCGCAACCCCTGCGCAGTTTTGTCGAAAAACCGGATCGCGCCAAGGCCGAGGCGCTGCTTGCGGGGGGCATGCACCTGTGGAACGCGGGCATCTTCCTATTCTCGACCACCGCGATCCTTGAGGCTTTTGCCGCCCACGCGCCCGAAGTTCTGCGCGCCGCCCGCGCCGCCTTTGAGGCCGCCGAAAAGGATCTCTCCTTTACCCGCCTTGCGCCCGAGCCTTGGGGGAAATTGCCCGAAATCTCGATTGACTATGCCGTGATGGAGCGCGCGCCGAACCTGACCGTCGTTCCCTATGCGGGCGCTTGGTCCGACCTTGGCGATTGGCAGGCTGTCTGGCGCGAGTCCAAGGCTGACGCCGCAGGCACTGTCACCGCTGGCCCCGCCACCGCGATTGATTGCCACGACACGCTTTTGCAGGCGACAAGCGAGGCGCAACAAATTGTCGGTATTGGCCTCAGTGACGTCATCGTTGTGGCGATGCCAGACGCGGTGCTGGTCGCCCATAAAGACCGCGTGCAAGAGGTCAAACAGGCTGTGGCGGCGCTGCATGCCAAAGGTATCCGCCAAGCGGAAACGCTCTCTCGCGACTACCGCCCTTGGGGCTGGTACGAAAGCCTGGTTATCGGCCCGCGTTTTCAAGTAAAGCGCATCGTCGTCAAGCCTGGTGCTGCACTCTCGCTTCAAAGCCACCATCACCGCGCCGAACACTGGATCGTCGTCGAAGGCACCGCCAAGGTGACGGTGGACGGCGAGGTCAAACTTATTTCGGAAAACCAGTCCGTCTATATCCCACTGGGCGCTGTTCACCGCTTGGAAAACCCAGGCAAGTTGGCCTTAACATTGATCGAAGTCCAAACCGGAAGCTACTTGGGCGAGGATGACATCACCCGCTACGAAGATGTTTATGCCCGCAAGCAAGGGGCGAAAGGATGACATCGCTGACATGCTTTAAGGCTTATGACATTCGGGGGCGTCTGGGCATCGATCTTGATGAAAACATCGCCTACCGCATTGGGGCGGCCTTTGCCGCTGCACTGAACGCAAAAACCGTCGTTATTGGCCGTGATGTCCGCGCCTCCTCTGAGGAACTTGCGCGCAGCGTTGCCAAGGGGCTGACCGATCAGGGTTGCCAAGTGCTGGATCTTGGTCTGTCTGGCACCGAGGAGATGTATTTCGCGACCACCCATTTCGAGGCTGACGGCGGAATATGTGTCACCGCTTCGCATAATCCAATGGATTACAACGGCCTGAAAATGGTGCGGGCTGGTTCGGCCCCGCTGGATGCCGTGAATGGGTTGGCGCGTATCAAAGACCTTGCCGAAGCAAATGCGTTCAAGGCATCCCCAAATCTTGGAAAGGTCATCGACGTCTCTAAAGAGGCGCGCGCGGCTTATGTCACGCGAATTTGCCAGTTTGTTGATGTCTTTGCGCTAAAGCCGCTAAAAATACTTGTGAATGCAGGCCATGGAACGGCAGGGCCAACCTTTGATGAGATTGCGGCCAAATTGGCCAGCCTTGGGGCTAAGGTGCATTTTGAACGTCTTTTCCACGAACCTGATGGGCGCTTTCCGCAAGGCATTCCAAACCCGCTTTTGCCAGATAATCGCCCGGCGACCGCCAAAGCCGTCCGCGCCACGGGTGCCGATTTCGGCGTGGCTTGGGATGGCGATTTCGACCGCTGCTTTTTCTTTGATCATACAGGCGCGTTCATCGATGGCGAATATGTCGTCGGCCTTCTTGCCGAAGCATTCCTGGCCAAAGACCCGGGCGCGACGATCATCCATGATCCCCGGATCATTTGGAACACGCAAGACCTTGTGGCGAAAGCGGGCGGGCGGGCTGTCCAAACCCGGACCGGTCACGCGTTTATCAAGCAAGCCATGCGCAGCGAAAATGCCATCTACGGCGGCGAAATGTCGGCGCATCACTATTTTCGCGACTTTGTCTATTGCGATAGCGGCATGATTCCATGGCTGCTGGTTGCTGAACTTGTCAGCCGCCACGGGCCACTTGCCGATCTTGTCGCGGAACGCAAAGCGGCATTTCCATCTTCGGGAGAGATCAATTTCACGCTGGATAATCCGAAAGCCGCCATCGCAAGGGTTCGATCAGAATTTGAACCCGAAGCGATATCTATCGATGACATGGACGGCTTGGGCTTTGATATGGGCGAATGGCGCTTTAATCTGCGCAGCTCGAACACCGAACCAGTTGTGCGCCTGAACGTCGAGGCGCGCGGCGACGCTGAACTCGTTGAGCGGGGAGTGGAGCGCGTGAAACGGACTTTGCTGGGGTAAGCGGGCAGCTCGCGCGCAGGCCCGCGCGACACCTGAATTTTGACCAATTTTGCAGCCCCTTTTAAAACACACAACAGGCCCTGCATATTTATGTCCCTTGCGATGCAAATACGCAGCAACCCCGACTGTTAAAACCGCGCCATGTTTTACGGCGTTTTTACTTGTCGAAAGATCAGGGCATTAGTATTGAGGAGAAAGTTTTAACAAACCGCTGGCTCTTGCAGTGAATTTATGAATTGCTTTATATCATTCATATGGATCACCAAAATAATCCGCTATTTTCTGTATTACTTCCGACGCATGCGCGGGCTGATGTGGTCGGCATGGCTGTGCAAACAGTTTTGGCGCAAACCGAAGCGAATTTTGAGCTTTTGGTTGTTG
>CAXNIF010000180.1:0-4606 GCA_964202345.1 Cypionkella sp. | reverse complement strand
AACATGGGCCGCCAAAGGCGGATTTGTAACATGGGCCGCCAAAGGCGGATTTGTAACATGGGCCGCCATAGGCGGCAGGGTGCTGGGATCAAAGGCGCTGGGCAAAATCACCAGATCATGACCCGCGCAAGCCACGGCGAAACGTTCGGCCAGATCCTTGCCCGCCATAACCACCCCGCGATAGGGGCCGATGGTGAAACTATGCGCCCCTTTGGGCCCCGCAAATCCCGCCCGCGCGGCCGCTTGCGCTTGGCTGGCCAAATCCCCGTCATTTTCCAGCCATGTTTGCGCGGCAAAACCCGCGCCTTTGGCCGAGGACAGCGCCCGCCCGTCTGGCCCCATCAGACCCACCAGCCGGCCATCCGCGCTGATCAGCAAATCTGGGCGCGGCGAGCTGGCCCATAGCCCCAGCGCCAGAGCCAAAACCGGCACCCCGGCCCAGCGCCGCCTGCCGTGCCAAACCAAAAACCAAAGACCGCCCAAAGTGATCAAGGGCAGCACCGCAGGCATAGGGGCGGGTATCATCGTCACCGCCCCCTCCAGCCCCGCCACCCAATGGGCCACGGCCAAGATCCAGGCGCTCGACATCTCCATCGCCCAGATCGCGGGGGCCTGCGCGCCCAAGGGGGCCAAAATCGCCGCCATCACCCCCGCCGCCATCAACACCGACATGGCCCAAGCCGTCAGCACATTGGCCAACAAGCCGTAATCGGTAAAGCGGTTGAAATGCGCCGCCGCATAGGGCGCCGTCGCAAGGGCCGCCACAACCGATGTCAGCACCAGCGCATAGACCGGCATCATCCATCGCGGCAGCCGCCCCCGCGCGATAACCTTTGTCAGCGCGGCATATCCCCCCACCAAGGCCACCGTGGCCGCAAAGGAGAGCTGAAACCCCGCTTCAAACAGCGATTCGGGCTGCACCAGCAGCAGAATAATGGCCGAAATGGCCACCGCCCGCATTGAAATCGCTTGGCGATCCAACAAAACCGCGCCCAGCATCACTGTAATCATCAACATGGCCCGCGTCGTGGACACATTCGCCCCCGACAATAGCCAGTAAAACAACGCAACCCCCAGCGCGACAACAGCGGCTATTTTCTTGGCATTGACCCGCAAGGCCAGCGGCGGGGCCAGCGGCGGGGCCAGCGCCAGCCCATAGCGAATCAGCATAAAGACAAAGCCCGCCAAAAAGGCCAGATTCATGCCCGAGATTGCCAGCAGATGTGCAAGGTTGCTGTTGCGAAGTGCCTCGACCGTGTCTTGGGTAATCGCCGCGCGATCGCCCGTCATCGCCCCTGTGGCAAAAGCGCCGGCTTGGCTGGGCATCGCCTGCATCATCGACGCCGCCAAATAGCTGCGCAAGCGGTCAATGCGCTGCGCGCCCGCCGCTGGCTCTTGCCACAATAAGACAGGGCTGCGCGTATAGCCAAGCGCCCCCAGACCTTGAAAAAAGGCCATGCGGCGAAAATCAAAATCGCCAGGGGCCGCCGCACCGCTGGGCGCGGATAGATGCGCCGTGAGCATCACCACTTCTCCGATCAGCGGCGCGCTTTGCGCCCCTTGCAGGGAAATTCGCGCCTTTTTCGGTGTCTGATCGGGGGGCAGATTGTCCAAAACGAGATGATCCAAGGTGATGCGCAGGGCATCGGACTGGCTGCGATCTATGCCAATCACTCGGCCCATCACCGCGCCATAATAGTGAAATTCCAGCATCGGCGCCGCCACAACGGCCGCCCGTATTCCCGCCGCACCAAAGCCAAGAGCGGTGCAAATCAGCGCCCATAACAAGGGCCGCGCCAGATGGGGCCCGCGCAAAACCCCCGCGAGCCCAAGCAAAACCGCCACCATCGCCGCGCCATAATGCCATGGCAAAGGATCGACATCCCCCGCGAACCATATCCCCACCCCAAGGCCTATAAAAACCGGCACAAAGACAAATAAATGCCCCTGTGCGCCCTGAAGCCATGTCAGGGGCCACAGCGCCAAGGCGATGATCCTCGCGCGGGCCTCTGCCCTGACCTTTGCGCTTACCTCTGTCATGACCCCAATCATTGCCGCCACCTTGCCCAGACCGGCACATTTGCCTATTGCTGGCGCAAAGCCTAAGCGGCGATTGGTTTATGAAAGGTTAACGTCAATGAGCGCTCCGAAGAAGGACATCGCATCGCCGCAGCATGGCCCCGTTGTTACCCGCTTTGCCCCCTCGCCCACGGGATATTTGCATATCGGCGGCGGGCGCACGGCGCTGTTCAACTGGCTTTTCGCGCGCGGGCAGGGCGGTAAGTTCTTGCTTAGAATCGAAGATACCGACCGCGAACGATCCACCCCGCAAGCCACAGAGGCGATTTTGCGCGGGCTGGCTTGGCTGGGGTTGGATTGGGACGGCGCGCCCATCAGCCAATTTGCCCGCAAAGACCGCCACGCCGAAGTGGCGCATCAGATGCTGGAACGTGGCACGGCCTATAAATGCTTTTCCACCGCCGAAGAGATCGCCGCCTTTCGCGCCAAGGCAGAATCCGAAGGGGCTTCTTATGCGGTGTTTCAAAGCCCATGGCGCGATATCGACCCCAGCCAGCACCCAAATGCCCCCTTTGCCATTCGCATGAAAGCCCCGCGCATGGGCCAAAGTGAAATTCATGACAAAGTTCAAGGAATCGTAACAATTGCGAACGATACTTTGGACGATATGATTGTGCTGCGCTCGGACGGCACGCCAACCTATATGCTGGCCGTGGTGGTCGATGACCATGACATGGGGGTCACGCATGTGATACGGGGGGATGACCATTTGAACAATGCCGCGCGCCAGCAAATGGTCTATCACGCCATGGGCTGGCCCGTGCCGATTTGGGCGCATATCCCGCTGATCCATGGCCCCGACGGCAAGAAACTGTCCAAACGCCATGGCGCAACTGGGGTCGAGGAATATCAGGCCATGGGCTATCCTGCGGCGGGGATGCGCAATTACCTAACGCGTCTGGGCTGGGCCAAGGGCGATGCCGAGATTTTCACAACTGCGCAGGCGCTTGAGATGTTTGATCTGGACGGGATTGGCCGCGCGCCCGCCCGTCTGGATTTCAAAAAGCTGGAAAACACCTGCGGCCATCACCTATCGATGATGGACGATGACGCCTTGATCGCAGAGTTGGTGGCCTTTATGGCCGCCGCCCAGCGCCCCGCCTTGACCGCCGCCCAGCGTGATCTGCTGCAAAAATCGCTGTATTGCGTCAAAGACCGCGCCAAAACCTTTCCCGATCTGCTGGACAAGGCGCATTTCGCCCTGACCAGCCGCCCGATCCAAGCCGAGGCGGCGGCGGCAGTGCATCTCGATACGGTATCCCGTGGTATACTGAAAACATTGACGCTGCATCTGCAAAATGCTATCTGGACAAAAGAGGGATTAGAGCCGATCCTCAATGATGCAGCCGCAGCAAATGGGATTGGATTTGGTAAATTGGCCAGCCCGCTGCGCGCCGCTTTGGCAGGGCGCACGGCCACGCCAAGTGTTTTTGATATGATGCTGGTCTTGGGGCAGGCAGAGACGCTTGCCAGATTATCAGACGCAGCGCAGTAAGACAGGGGCCCTGCCCCAAAAGACGAAATAGACCGCCCCTCTGGCGGCCAAAGTTGGGGAAAACTGATGACCGAAGCGAATCGCACTGCAACGCTAAGCCTGGATGGGAAAACCTATGAGCTGCCCGTGGCGTCGCCCACGCTTGGCCCCGATGTCATTGACATCCGCAAGCTCTATGACGCGGCCGATGTCTTCACGTTTGACCCTGGGTTCACCTCGACCGCCTCTTGCGAAAGCGCCATCACCTTTATCGACGGCGACAAAGGCGAATTGCTGCATCGCGGCTATCCGATCGACCAATTGGCCATGCAATCCAACCATATCGAGCTGTGCTTTTTGCTGCTTTACGGCGAATTGCCCTCGGCCGAGCAATTGGCCGATTTCAAGAACCGCGTCACCCGCCACACCATGGTGCATGAGCAAATGCACAACTTCTTTCGCGGCTTTCGCCGCGACAGCCACCCCATGGCCACGATGGTGGGCGTTGTTGGGGCCATGTCGGCCTTTTATCACGACAGCCTAGACATCACCGATCCGTGGCAACGCGAAGTGGCCGCCATTCGCATGATCGCCAAATTGCCCACAATCGCGGCGATGGCCTATAAATACTCCGTGGGGCAACCCTTTGTTTATCCGAAGAATGCGCTGTCTTATGCGGGCAATTTCCTCAATATGTGCTTTGCGGTGCCTGCCGAAGATTACGTCGTCAATCCTGTGATTGAAAAGGCGATGGATCGCATCATGATGCTGCATGCCGATCACGAGCAAAACGCCTCGACCTCGACCGTGCGGCTGGCGGGATCGTCGGGGGCCAACCCCTTTGCCTGTATTGCGGCGGGCATCGCTTGCCTTTGGGGGCCAGCCCATGGCGGCGCGAACCAAGCTTGCCTTGAAATGCTGCGCGAAATTGGCACGGTGGACCGGATTCCCGAATATATCGCCCGCGCGAAAGACAAAAATTCTGGCTTCCGCCTGATGGGCTTTGGCCACCGCGTCTATAAAAACTTTGATCCCCGCGCGACGGTGATGAAA
>CAXNIF010000179.1:0-4618 GCA_964202345.1 Cypionkella sp. | reverse complement strand
GGGGAAGTTGCGACCGCCCGCTGTGAAAATGGCAGTGATTTCTTTAATTATCTCTAACGGCGTATAAAATTATCAAAAGTATAAACATTGTATACGAATGAGTAAATTTGGGAAGATGATTCATCCTAATCTGACGAAATTACGTGATTAAAAAGATACAGGCACTATTAATTCACGAATCCGCGTTGAAATTTTTCACGCTGAACGCCAAAGAGGCTGCCAGCATTGCAAAGGGAAAAAAACATGCAAATCGCAGGCCTTAAAACCAAAACATCAATCGTTCTGGGCGCTGTCGTCTTGGCGGCATCTGCCCTTGGTTCCGCGTCGCAGGCGCTGGAATTTTCCGGGGCGAGTTTCGAGCTGATGACAACCAACAGCACAAGCAATACCGCATCGATCGTGCATGGTAACGTGGCCGTCGATATGGGCAACGGGCTGGCCGTGCAATTGGGAGCAGCCTTTAAAGGCGGCGACGGCTATGATCAAATCTCGGCATTCGAGGCCCATGTGTCGCAGGATTTGGGCAATGGTTTGACTTTTGGCGGCTTTATCGGCCAAGAAACTTGGGATGGCGACATCTATCGGTATTCGGGCATCGAGCTGGTCTTGACGCAAAACGCCTTTACGATTGATGTGTCGGCTTCGAATTATCGTGAAACAGACGGCACAGATGTTTATCGGCCTGTCACCCTTGATCTAAGCTATGATATGTCGGACAAACTGGCGATCATTGCTGGCTATGCTGACGACACCAGTTCGAATGATGATGACACCTTTTCTTATGTTGGCGTCGCCTATGATATTGCCCCGAATGTCGTTATTTCAACGACCTATGGCCAAGATAAATCTTGGAGCGAAAAAACCATCGGCGTGGGCGTGACGGTTAACTTTGCCAAAGGCGTGCAGATGCGCCAGCGCAATTACACGAGCTATTTCCCGCACTATTGACCTGTTTCTGCGGTGGCAGGGTTTACTGCCACCGCATATTTTTTCGTCTCATCCGTTTTGAACACCAGCCTTTATATTTGGGCCCTTATATTTTGGCCCATAAATGATGTCGCGCTGCGCCCTTTGTGCGAAAGCCTGAGGCACGGCTTAAAGACAAGGCCTGTCGTCCTTTTGCCGTGCAGGACATCCGATCTGGCCAAAGGCCTGATAACGGCCCAAATCATCGGCCCTGCACAACCAAGTTTTATGGGCAACCGTTCATGGCTGCCAAGGGCGTGGTCGGCGCAGCCCTTAAGAGGTGCCGTCCATGACCTTTCCCACATAATCGGCGAATGTGATCTCGCCACCTTCGGCCTCTGTGCGCCCCTTATCGCGGGATGGCAAAACAGGTTGCAGCATGTCGATCCGCTTCCAAGATGGGAAGGGCTGATTGCCTTTTTCATCTGGAACATAGGGGCTGGCGGACTGGCGCACATGTTTGTGAATGTAGCGCGCGCAGTTCAAAAAGCAGGCCGTGACATGAACACGCACCAGCATATTCGCGCCAGGAAAATGCGCCAATAGGGGATCGTCGGTGACAACCTCTGCCTCGCCTTGAATGCGGACGCGGTTCGGTGTTTCAAGGTCAATGAACAACAGCCCGACTTTGGGCGCTGCCACGATATTTCCCATCGATTTGAACATGCCATTCCCATCATAATTGGGAAATACGATTGTTTTTGAATCGATAACCTTGACCGTCCCAACAGGCCCGCCCTTATAGCTGACAGTGGGCTCGCCATCGGCGCTGACAGTCGAGAGGAAAAAGAAATCTCGGCTTTCAATAAAGGGAACATGGGGGGGTTCAATCTCGTCGCGCACAATGGCGGCAACCACAGCATCTGCAAGTTTTACGCTGTCATGGCGCGCTTGCAGCGCGCGCTGCTCGGGCGTGTAAAATTCATCAGAAGTTAGCATGACTGTCTCCTTTTGTTTGGCGCCCAGCATGTCTGGGCGCCGCCTATTTCAGGCTTTTTGGGTTTCAAGTGCGGGTGCGGCTTGGCCTTGATTGTCGACCGGGCGGGCATATTCATTGTCAAATGCCATGACGGCGGGCGCATGTTTGTCATTGAACATCAAGCGGAAGACGTCGGGGCGCGAATAATGGCCGCACGGATCTGCCGCCGCTTTGCCGATGGCGATCATATTCAGGTCGATGTCGGCGATAACCAATCCCTCTTGGTCGGGGGCCAAGTTTTCGCCCATCGGCGAGCCGTCGGGCCCAAAGATACGCGCGTGACCGCCGCCTTTTTTCAGCAATTGTTGCTTCAGGGGGGTATCGCAAAGCGCCTCGAACATCTCGTCGGACACAAGGGCGCAGGGCGCGATCACAAAGCATTGCCCTTCGACGGCATACATGCGGCTGGCGGAAGTATTCACCTCGGCGCTTAGGGCATAAGCGCCGCCTTCATAGACCGAGAAGCTGGGCCATGATGCAATGTGAACTTGTTCGTTTTGCGAGAACATCGCGTATTTGTTCAATGGGTGGATATGTTCCCAGCAGCAAAGAGCGCCGACGCGGCCAATGTCGGTGTCGTAGACGCGCATGTCACTGCCATCACCTTCGCCGTAAACGGTGCGCTCGACATGGGTCGCTTTCAACTTGCGACGGCGCGACAAGACTTCGCCATCGGGGCCATAATGCCACTGTGCGATGTAAAGCGTGCCATTTTTGTTCCAAGACAGCCCCATAACCACGTGGATTTTGTTGGCCTTGGCGGCGGCGGCCAAACGCTTGTCTTGCGGGCTGCCTTCCTTGATCGAATTTGCCGCATAAACGGGAACATTATGCATGGTCATCGCTGGGGCATCCAACCAAATATACCATGGATAGCCGGGCAAATAGGTTTCGGGGAAGGCAATAAGTTTGCAGCCTTTTGCCGCGGCTTGCTCGATCAACCCAATCGCCTTATCGACGCTTGCGTCTAGATTCATGAAAACGGGCGCGGCCTGAACGGCGGCAACTCTGGTTGGTGTGGACATGTTAATCCTCCTTGTTGTGGTGTCATTGGCGATCAAGGATCGCAGGATGAATATTGGGGAGGAACTTGCCGCTTCGCTTGACCATACAAGCGGATAACACTGTATTTTTGGGCGATATCACCGCCAAAACAGCAAAGTGGATGTCCCCGCATCATCGCACTTGATTCGGCATTTTTGCCAGTTCCCGCAGGCGCATGGCGCGCGCGCCCGATCTTCGCGACGATCGCATGACAACGCTTGACGAAATGGGCGCAAAATGCTGTATTTTTGAGCGAAGGATTTTCATTTATCGCGCAAAACACCGCTTACTTTGTATAATATTTCATGGAACAAAAGTTCAGCACTCAGGACATCAGGCCCAATGATCGCTTCTCTTATTGGCGCGAGGCGGTGTGCTATAGCTATGTGCAACTTGAGTGTGACACGACCAATCCACAAAAGTTTCACGGGCAAATTGATCTAAAACGGCGCGCGCTATTCTCAAGCTCTTTTGTGTCGGGCAGCAATCAAACGGTAAGCCGCAACCAAATTCATGCGGAACATGGCGGCGAGACGTTTCTGTTTAGCCTGCAATTGCGCAACACGGGTTTCTTAGAGCAAAGCGGCCGGCTGGCCCAATTGCCGCCGGGTGGCTTTGGACTATACAGCAGCGCCGGCCCTTATAGATTGACCTTGCCCGATGATTTCGCCCAGTTGGTGCTGCAATTTCCCCGCCAAGATTTCATCGCACGGCTGCCGGCGGCAGAATGGCTAACCGCCAAAACGGCGCCGACGGGATTGGGATTTGGAAATTTGCTTTGCGAGCTGTTGCCGCAACTGGTTCGCGCGCTGGACACAACACCTGACAATGCCCAAGAGGCAAGCCAAAACGCCATCATCGATCTGGTTGTTGCCTCGCTTTCCACAATGAATCATGGCAGTTATCACCTGCAATCGCATGAAAAACTGATCCTTCTGCGCGCACGGGCCTATATTGCCAAAAATCTGACAAAACCTGAATTAAACCGCGAAGATGTCGCCGCCAATGTCGGCCTTTCTGTCCGCCGCTTGAATGAAATTTTCCAATCGGATGGCAGCTCAATCTCGCGCGAGATCATGACCAGCCGATTGAATCGCATCGCGGCGGATTTGGCCAATAGTCACTATGCCCAGCTATCGGTCAGCCAAATTGCCTTTGCCTGTGGTATTGCGAATTTTCAAAGCTTTTCTCGCGCATTTAAACGTCAGTTCGATCATAACCCTTCAGAATTTCGATCAGAGCTTGTCGCAAAGGCAAGGCAAAACGGTTCAGGGCACGGTGGGGCGCATGACGCGGGCCGTCTAACAGATGATTTACGGACAAAGGCCCCCGTATTGCGCGAGCTTGCCTAAGTTCCTGGCACCAAGCGGCTTGCTGGGCCCATCGCGGCAAACATTGGCCCGCCGCGCCAGCGCGGATAGCCATAGCCATGCACCATGACAAGATCAATATCCGAAGATTTCAAGGCGATTTCTTCGGCCAAAATTGCCCCGCCCTCATCAGACATTGCACCTGTCAATGTTGCGGCGATCTGTGAAAACGACAGCGCAGATTTGCCAGTGATCTGTTCAGACAATAGGGCCGCCGTTCTTGGCGAGGGATGTGCCGTGCGATCGCCTTCGTGATAGT